>CAYOHQ010000378.1:0-3059 GCA_964403805.1 uncultured Thioalkalispiraceae bacterium
TGATAATATTTCAACGGACTGACCTTTTTCCAATTTTTTTTCAACAAATTCATATAAACCATCTGAATTTTCACTTTCTTTTAACAGTGTAATAAGTGAATCAGGTACTTGTGCAGGAGTAAAGCCGAAGTTAACAATTTTGGACACTCCGAGCGTGGATCGAATAGGAGACCAATTATCTGATTCAATACTTAATTCAATAAACACATATCGCGGAAACAACGGTTCAATGATTGTTTTAGCCTGTGCATTTTTAATACTCGTTTTTTTAAATAGTGGCAAATAAGTTTGGTAATCTTGTCGCAATAGATTTTCAGCTGCCATTGACTCACTTCTAGGTTTAGTATAAACCAGATACCAGGATTTATTGTCACTGGATTTATTTTCATTACTTTCAATCGTACTCATATAACCCTCGAAAATCTAAATTTAACTATTGACTCTACCGTACAAATCTTCAAAACGTACAATATCATCTTCACCAAGATAACTTCCGGATTGAACTTCAATCATTTCCAGCGGAATTGCCCCCTGATTTTCCAAACGGTGTTTTACACCCAAGGGAATATAGGTAGACTGGTTTTCTGTTACTAAAAACGCTTCATCACCACGGGTTACTGTAGCGGTACCTTTAACGACAATCCAGTGTTCTGCGCGATGGTGATGTAATTGTAATGATAAGGTAGCACCTTTATTAACAATAATTCTTTTCACCTGAAAACGCTGACCACTATCGATACTTTCGTAAGAACCCCAAGGCCGATAAACCTTTTGGTGATTTATTTGTTCATTGCGATTTTGCTGTTTTAACCAGGTAACAATATTTTTTACATCTTGGGCATAATTTTTATGTGCGACTAGCACTGCGTCGGATGTTTCTACAACAATAGTGTCTTCAAGACCTAATACTGCTACTAACTTGTTACTGCTGTTAATAAACGAATTTTTTGTGTTTTCAGCAAAGACATCACCCGTTATCACATTGCCAGTTTTATCTTTATTGCCAACATCCCATAAAGCGGTCCATGAACCTAAATCAGACCATCCGGCATCCAGCGTGACAACAACTGCATCAGTGATTTTTTCCATGACTGCATAATCAATTGAATCTGATTCACATTGTAGAAAATGTTCTTTATTGACGCGACAAAAATCATGATCTAATTGTGCAGATTTAAATGCTTTTTCGCATTGCATTAATATCGTGGGGCTAAATGATTTTATATGCTGTAGCCAGATACTGGCTTTCATCATAAACATGCCGCTATTCCAGACATAAGAACCAGATTGCAAATATTGCTCTGCTGTAGCGATGTCCGGTTTTTCTACGAATTCTGATAATTCAAAACCGGAATTGGAAAGATCCTTACCTACTTTGATATAACCAAATCCAGTCTCAGGGCTATCGGGTTTAATACCAAAAGTAACTAGCTTATTTTGTAATGCAAATTGATGAGCATGATGCACCGCGCCATGATAAGCAGAAGTATTCGTAATTGCATGATCGGCTGGCAATACTAACATCACACCGTCATTTTGTTTTTTTACAATTGCCAGTGCCGCGAGAGTTAAAGCCGGTGCGGTGTTTCGTCCTTCTGGTTCTAATAATATTTGATTTTTATTTGTATTTAATTGCCGAAGTTGTTCTGCAACTAAAAATCGGTGTTCTTCATTGCAAACAGTAATTTGGTTTTGTGAAATTTCATTTAAGCTATCAAGACGCTTAAAGGTATCTTGCAGTAAAGTATTATCATTAATCAATGACAATAATTGCTTGGGATAATGTTCTCGCGATAATGGCCACAAACGTGTGCCCGAGCCTCCGGATAACACAACCGGAATAATTTTTTCTATAGTGTTGCTGCTTACTTTGTTATTCAAGAACAAAACCTGCCATACGATTTATAATTGCGAATTTATCGCATTTTCATTTATTGTTTTTATTATTATTTGAATCTTAAATTAACTTATCTAACAAATTAGTTTGAAACGACAATATACTTTTTATTTCGTTCAAGAATTTTAGGCCCGATACCTTTTACTTTAGTAATATCGTCGATGGTTCGATACGGGCCATTTTCGATTCTAAATTCAACGATCCGGGTTGCTTTTTTAAGCCCTACCCCTTTTAAGTTCTCTGCAATTGTTTTTGCATCAGCTGAATTTATGTCGACTGAATCAGCATACACATTTTGTAAGCAGAAAGTGCATGCTAGTAAAATTCCTAATATTAGCTTTTTCATTATCTGTCCTTTGATTTGTGTTACTCCATATGTCGATATTATCGTTTCTTGAGCGGAAAATCACCTGATAAATTTAACTAGATCAAAGCACTAAACCTTGTTAAATATATGGTTATAAGCGGTAAAAATTTTACAGTGGTTAAATACTAGCCTAAACTGGAAATAATACTATCTAGTGCTTTTTCCGGATCCCCTGCTTGTGTAACCGGACGGCCAATAACGAGATAATGGCTTCCAGACAGCATAGCTTGTTTTGGGTTAACAACACGTTTTTGATCTGCCGTTGCACTGCCCTCAGGTCGAATTCCAGGGGTTACTAGTACAAAATTGGATGAAATTTCTTTAGCCAACAACGACACCTCTTTTGCGGAGCAAACCACGCCGTCCAGCTTTGCACCTGCAGCAAGCTTAGCCAGACGAATGACACTTTGTTCTGCTGTCCCTGTAACGCCAATTTCGCCCAACTCACTATCGGACATACTGGTTAATATAGTAACCGCAATTAATAATGGATTATTTGATGATTTATCAACCGCCTCTCGTGCAGCCATCATCATAGTGCTGCCGCCCAAAGCATGAACATTTAGCATCCATATTCCTAGATCCGATGCAGCCCGACAAGCTTTAGCAACGGTATTTGGGATATCATGAAATTTCAAATCGAGAAACACTTCAAAATTTTTTGCCTGTAATTTTTCAATTATTGACGGGCCACATAAAGTAAATAACTCTTTACCAACTTTAACCCGACAGTGTTGAGGATTAATTTTATTAACAAAATTTAATGCTGCCTGCTCGGTTGGATAATCCAGTGCT
>CAYOHQ010000379.1:0-3028 GCA_964403805.1 uncultured Thioalkalispiraceae bacterium
ATTGTATTGATACGGTTTATGGCATAGGTTATCGATGGAATGAACAAAAGACTTAAGTTCAATGATACTTTATGAAATTAAGCATTCGTAAAAAATTATTACTATCCTCACTACTATTATTACTAATCCCCTGGATAGGTTACCAATCGATTCAAAATATCGAAAATGATCTACGTGCAGAACAGGAAAATCAATTATTAAATCGAGCTAAATTAGTCTCTGTCGTATTAGAAGAACAAGCCAATTTATTTTCAGATGATAAATTACAATCTTCGCCAGAAATAATTAATCACGTTTATGTTCGCCAATTAAATTCAGCAATTCAACTCGATGGGTATACCAATGATTGGGAAACCTATCGTGATAGATTTAAATCCTATCAATCAGATATAACAAATCCTGATTCTGAATTAAAAAGCAGTTTATCGTTTGAACATCAAATTGGAAATTACAAACGTTATCTTTACGTCATATTTAAAATAACGGATGATAAAATTGTATATCGTCGCCCCGGTAGCTTTAGACTAACCAAGAGTGATCATTTACGAATTAATTTAATCGATAATAAAGGCGATTTACAACAGTTCATCATCACAACCCAGACACCGGGTTGGGTAACAGCACATCGACTCATTAGAGACAGTGATCCCCTCCCTGAAGTCAGAATAAAAGGTGAATGGCAGGAAACAGAGACTGGCTACAACATCGAAATTCGAATTCCACTCAAAATGATCGGCAATATGATTTCATTTACGATAGCCGATGTTGATGATGAAGATACCCGTGAAATTGTTCAAATGATTGGTACAGCTGATCCAGACAATCCTTATGCGCTGGCATCCATCATTGTACCATCGCCCGTGGTTGAGTCATTACTTAAAAAAGTCCATCAGGGAACTACCCGAACCTGGGTTATTGATCACAATTACCGGGTCATTGCCGTGGTCGGAAGTTTAAAGAAAAATTTATACTCTACAGATGAAAATTTCAATGATAGTAATGATAATTTAAATAAAACGACATCCTTCTGGCAATTTCTCACAAGGATATTTTATCAATTATTACTAACACCACCAAATAGCCAATTTACTGATGACTTGTCTTCAGCATCAGTTTTAACTGGCGAAGAATTTAAATCGGCCCTCTCTGGAGAACCAGCAACCCAGTGGCGCACAACACCCAATACCGACGTTAATATATTAACGGTGACACACCCAATTAAAATTAATAATGAAGTTGTTGGTGCAATAGCAATTGAACAAACCAATGCCAGTATTTTAATATTGCAAAACCGGGCTTTTAAAATATTAATCAATCTAAGTATATTAACATTTCTAATCGCCACGACAGTGTTATTACTCTTCGCTAGCCGCCTATCCAGCCGAATCAGACGTTTACGAAATGATGCCGATAATGCCATCGCAAGTGATGGCCGTGTTAAAGGTGATATAAAAGCAACAAATTCTTCAGATGAAATCGGTGACTTATCCCGTAGCTTTTCTGAAATGCTCAATCGACTAACACAATATAACCGCTACCTCGAGACCATGGCCAGTAAGTTATCTCATGAACTTAGAACCCCGATAACCGTTGTGCAATCTTCCCTCGATAACCTTGAACTAAAAAATAACCCTTCAGATTCTTCTGTGATAATAAAACGTGCCCGTGATGGTTTAAACCGGCTTAATAATATTTTAACCCGCATGAGTGAAGCTACCCGCCTGGAACAAACGCTTCATAACGAACAGCGAATTCAATTTCATCTTGATGAGGTTATCCGTTCTTGCATTGATGGTTATGCCAGTGCTAATTGCGATATTCTGTTTGAATTAACAACTGATAACAATAGTTACGAAATAAACGGTGTTCCTGAATTTATAGCACAAATGCTCGATAAGTTAATTAGCAATGCAATTGACTTCCATGATACAGATTCGATCATAGTTACATCCATTCGACAAACTGATGACTCGATTATTTTGTCTGTCAGTAATAAGGGGCCCTGTCTTCCTAGAGATATGCAGGATAATTTATTTGAATCTATGGTTTCTGTGCGGCATGGTGAATCAACCGAAACTCATCTTGGTTTGGGTTTATACATTGTTCGATTAATTGCTCAATTCCATAACGCCGTTGTTATTGCAGCTAACATGGAAAACAAAAACGGTGTTATTTTCGAAGTACATTTCCCTCGATATTTAAATTAAACTTACGCCATTTTTCGTCATTATTCATCGATAAACAATCATTCTCCAAAGCTATTTTTGTCATTATTATGTTGTTTAATGAACTTAACAACATCAAGAAAACAAATTATTTAAATTAACAGGAGAATTACAATGTTTAACAAACCAACAACTATGGCTGTATTATTAACATCAATATTCGTTACTGCTTGTGCAAGTAACAATATTAAGCAACCCGAAAAAAATAGTGACAAGCAAAAATCAGAAGTTGTTTTATCCGACTTCCCAGTTGAGTCTGACACTGAAGTAACTTCAAAACCGGATGTTGCTCAATTACATGAGGATACAAAATCAGTATCGAAATCACCAAAAATAAAAATTGTGAACTTTAATTTTGACAAAATTGAATTATCAGAAGAGAATAAAATTCTTCTTAAACAACATGCTGAGTTTCTTAAATCACATCCAGGTTATGTTTTATCAGTTAACGGCCATTCAGATTATCGTGGACCAGAGTTGTATAATGAAAAATTAAGTTTGCGTCGAGCAAATTCAGTTGCCACACTATTAATGTCATTCGGAGCACCTGAATCTCAATTAATCATAAATAGTTTTGGTGCCAGTCAACCGATTGAAGACTACGATAACTGGTTTCAAAATCGTCGTGTAGAACTGGAATATTCGGAATTGTACATGGTTAGCAAATAATAGGGTTTTTATATGGTAGTTCATTTCACGAACTACCATTTTATTTTTTACAATAATCTGAATTTATAAGCTCCTAGCATACATTTGATCAACTTTACTATTTCTTAATTAATTATTAATTAAGAACCTTATAT
>CAYOHQ010000380.1:0-3021 GCA_964403805.1 uncultured Thioalkalispiraceae bacterium
GCAGCTATCCGAATAGTTCAGAAGCAAAGCATACTGTGCTTTAGTGCAGCCTATTCTTCACCAAGATGTTTAATCTTAAGATTTTTTACCATCTCCATATAGGCCAATATTTCCGGTTCTAAGTCACTACCACTGTAATTATTTAATACAAATTCCAGTACTGTTAGGGCCTTATCATCATCGCCATTCTTTTCGCACATAATTTTTGCTGCTAAATAATATGCCTTGGGAATTCCTGAATAATTTGGATGTTCTCGATGAAGATTATTAACACATGCTAATGCCACTTCGGTAAAATTTTGCTCATTAAGCAATAATGCTAACTCGTAGCGAATATTGGCTTTATCCGGAACATAGGAAGAGATTATTTCTCTAGTTTCAATTAATATATCAACAGCAATTGCCTGCTTATTACTAACTAATAGTCGTTCTATATAGCTAGATGCATGAATTGCCAATTCCTCAGTTTTACCGGTAACTTTTAATATTTTGTGATACATCTCTCTAAGGTTAAAATCTACCGGCGAATTTATGATTGCTTCTGATAGTTTTTCAATAGCCAAATCAGACTTTCCTTCTTTTAGTAATATTTCAGCCTGAATAATGGATTCGTGTTTATTTTTATCTTCAATAGTATCATCTGTTGCCTGATGGTTATCTAAATCCACATCAATATCAAATGCCAGTTTTTCATGGTATTGAAAAATCACATAGCCCATCATGTTATACATAATAAGAAAAAAATACATATTAACAAAAAAATATCCCGGCCAAATATAGTTCACTGGAATAATATTTGATAACAAACTAAAGCTGACTTCGCTACTAATTAATAGCAAAATTAAAAATGCGCATAAAATAAAATACGGCATCCCTATGATTGTAATCAACCGGCCAATTATTAGTGGGTTAAACGCTTTAAAAAAACTATATTCTGTTGCCAAAACCATAATGCTAGCGGGCGCGGCAACAATACTGAACACTAATGTAAAAACCAACGCGGGTAATCCAAACATATCATAAACAGTAAAATTAAATGCCACAGTAGCTGCAAGAATTAATATTTGTTTTAATGGTAAATCCATTTGATCTAATAAAACATCGAACGAGAATCGTGGCATATCCATATGACCTTTCGCCGTTTGTTCTAAAGCAATATAGGCAAACCGTAAAAAAAATAGTGTGACAATAATAGGAATAGAAATAGCAAAAATTGGATCGTACTCAATGCCAAGAGAAAGAAAACTGAGTATTGACAAAAAAACTAGCGTTGAAAAATTTAGTGGATATAGAAAAAAATAAGGAATTCGATTCCAAAAAGAATGAATACTGTTTTCGGCTCCAACAGCATTAACATTTTCATGACAAACCGGGCATTGAATGTCCTGATTACCGGTTTTATTCGGAATACAACTGGAACAAAAATAAATTAGGCACTTTTCACAATACCACTTCGCTGCCCGCTCATTGTGGTATTTACACGCAATTTGCGCCATAATCAGTTCGCCTTAACCACTGGTCAGATATTTTTGTATTTCTACAGGATTGAACAATAATGAAGCATATTAAAAAAATCACCTTATTTCTAGTCTTGACACTCGCAACATTAAGTCAATCATATGCTGATACGATATTAATTGACAGCAAGACACTACTTAAAAAGATCAATAATAAGGATCTTGTCATTATTGATATGAGTGATGACACACAGTATCAACGTTTTCACATTCCAAATGCATTATACCTACCGTATCGAGCCATCAATCAAAGAAATAAACAACACATATCAAAAAGCATCGGCTCTGACAATGTTACTAAGTTATTATCCTACATGGGCGTATCTGAAAAAAATGATATTGTCATTTATGATGATATGGCAGGACTTCATGCCTCCCGTTTATATTGGGAACTAGAACGTCTGGGTCATAAAAAGGTGGCTATTCTAAATGGTGGCCTGGTTAGTTGGGTGTTAAATAATTATAAAGTAACTAACACTGTAATTAATCCAAAAAAAGCAAGTTATGTTGCTTCAAAGGCTTCTTCTATTACCGTTGCTAGCTTGGCCGATGTTACCGCCGCTTCAAAAAATGCAAACACTGTTTTACTTGATGTTCGCAGTAAAGAAGAATATTTTGGAAATCCTAAAAACCCCAGAAGTGGTCATGTTCCTGGTGCACGCTGGTGGCCTTGGCAGCAAGCTGTTGATTTTGAAAATGGGTTTACTCAAAAAAAATCGTCTGACATTATGAAAACATTGCAATCTGTTGGAGTAAGCAACAAAAATACTGACATTATTGTTTATTGCCAGAGCGGTCATAGAGCAGGTCAAACCTACATGACATTAAAAAATCTAGGTTTCACTAAAGTTCGGCTCTATGATGGATCGATGGCTGAATACACTAGTATTAAGACAGCACCATTAGTGCGTGGAGCAAATCCTCAGTAATAAATGTGTCTAATCTTCCTTCGTAAGATTAGTCAGCAGAAACTGTTCTATCACTTGCCCATTCACGTAGGGCATTAATTTGTTCTGCCATAACCACTGATAACGGTTTGGTATTTTTTAATTGATGCACTATATGGTCATCCGATAAATTTTCTTTTTTGGCTCTAGCAGCATATAGTGCTGCAACGACAGATTGTTCAATTTCAGCACCGGAAAATCCTTCTGACATTTGAGCATATTTTCCGATGTCTAAAATACCCAAATCTTGTTTACGTTTTTTTAAATGTATTTTAAAAATTAAATCTCGAACGGAATGCTTGGGTAAATCAACAAAAAAGATTTCATCAAAACGCCCTTTGCGTACCAATTCCGGTGGTAGTGATTGAATATCATTGGCAGTTGCTACTAAAAATACTGCATTATTTTTTTCTGCCATCCATGTCAGTAAGGTGCCCAATACCCGATTTGAGGTACCGCTATCATTATCATTGGTTGAAAAACCTTTTTCTATTTCATCAATCCATAGAACACACGGTGACATTGATTCAGACATGGTAAGTGATTCGCGTATATTG
>CAYOHQ010000381.1:0-3004 GCA_964403805.1 uncultured Thioalkalispiraceae bacterium
AAAAATGGATCTGTTTAATTTCATTTAATATTCTCCTTGGTAAATAACCTACTAAACTAAAGATACTGTGATGCCAAAAATTAAGCAATGAGTTACTGTTACATTTTGTAACACAGAAGTCATTCAGTTGATTTGATTTATTTTAATTATATGATTATGGTTAATAATAATTACGTATAAATTTTATAGAAATAATGGATATAAGAATCGCAACTAAAGAAGATGCCGCGAGTATCGCAAATATACATATTGAGGCATGGCGTTTTGCCTATGCTGGAATTCTACCCGATAAATATTTGCAGTCTTTGTCAGTTAAGGACAGAACAAAACAATGGCATAAAACCTTAACAGGCGATAGTATTGGTATTAATCTTGTTGTTGAATACCAAAATGTAATATCCGGGTTTTGTGTCTATGGGCCAATACGGGATAACGATTTAAAAGATCTGAAGGTTGGTGAATTATTAGCTATTAATATTAATCCTGATTTATGGCGTTTTGGATTAGGCTCCGGTTTACTAAAAGAAGTTATTAAAGGCTCGAAAAATAAACATTGGCAATCCATTTACCTGTGGGTAATTAAAGAAAATAATCGGGCAAGGCGCTTTTATGAATCACACGGTTTTGAGCCTGATGGGTTTGAAAGAACTGATACTGAGTTAACAAATCATGAACTACATGAAATTCGTTACAAGTTAAAACTAATATAAATTAATATGATAATAAACGGTGCATGCCATTGTAATAATATTCAATATCAATACGAGCTTGACTCGTCCATTGATAAAATAGACGCTCGTCAATGCAGTTGTTCATTCTGTACAAAACAGGGCGTTATTTATACTTCACATCCATCCGGTAAATTGTCCATTAAAATTAAGTCATTGAAGGATATTAAAAAATATCAGTTTTCCTCAAAAGTAATTGATTTTATGTTTTGTAATATTTGTGGTGTGATGCCATTTGCTGTAACGTTAATTGAAAATCAAAAATATGCAGTTATTAATATAAAAACAGTTAATGTCGAATTACAAAATTTACATATACAACAAAATAACTTTGGCGCGGAGTCAATAAGCGATGGTATGAATCGCCGAAAATTGAAATGGGTTTCACAAATTTCTGGTTTATAAATCGTAAAAGGAAATTAGATGGATATCACATCAATACCCTTTGTTAAAAAAGTAGGTATACACAAAAACCAATTTGGTAATCTTGAGTTAAAATTCAATCATGATGTTCAGAATCATCTGAAAACGGTTCATGCTAGTGCGCAATTTACGCTTGCTGAAACAGCTAGTGGTGAAATTTTGTACGTTTTATTTCCTGAACTGGCAGTTAAGGTTATTCCTGTGATGCGGGAGTCTAAGATAAAATACAAAAATCCGGCCACAAAAGATATTATTGCTTATCCAACTGTTTCTGAACAAGCTCGTCTTGCTTTTAAAGAGCAGCTTGACAAAAAGGGACGAGCATCAATTATAGTAAATGTTGAAATTCGAGATGTTGATGATACTCTTATATGCTCTGGCGATTTTAAATGGTTTATTCAAATAATTTAATATGTCTATTCTATCGATAGGTGTTTTTATAATTTTAATTGTGCTTGCCGGATTTCATGTTTACTGGGCTTTTGGTGGTACATTTGCTGCGGATAAAGTTATCCCTGAAGTTGATGGTAAAGCTGTTTTTGAACCAGGAATATTCGCCACACTCAATGTTGCAGTAATTCTGAGTATTATTGCAGTTATTGGTTTATTACTTGGGTTTTGTAATTTAAGCCTGCTCGGGTATGGTCAGTATATCGTTTATGCTGGATGGGTAATATTTGCTGCACTAATTTTTCGAGCTATCGGTGATTTTAATTTAGTTGGTTTTTTTAAAAAAATAAAAAATACTGAGTTTGCCCGGTATGATACAAAATATTATTCGCCATTGTGTTTTGGGTTAGCTGTGGCTTTTTTTATTTTGCTTTACTTTGAGTGAGGTTTACTATGAACCTGATATTCAGAATGATATTGTTATTATTAGCATCATTTCGAAAACCACGCTTACCGTATATCAATCCCAAAAATTCTCTCAGTTTACGTGTCCTTCCTAATGACATCGATATCAATATGCACATGAATAATGGTCGTTATTTAACTATTTGTGATCTAACGAGGGTGGATATGTTCATACGCACCGGTCTTGCAAAAACTATGGTAAAAGAAAAATGGATGCCGGTTATTTCTGAGCATACAATGAAATACAAAAAAGGATTAACGTTATTTCAAAAATATGACGTTCATATGGAAGTAGCCGGTTGGGATGAAAAAGCATTTAGAATGATTCATACTTTTATGGTTGATGACAGAGTTGTGGCAGAAGGAACCTCTCTTGGTGTTATTGTTAGTAAGCATGGTGTTATACCCCCTGATCACGTTTTGAAAAAAGTGGCTGCTATTTTAAAAAATAAATAAATATTATTTTTTTCTATTTAACCTTCGACACTTAGCGATGTATTTGGCAGATTCAGTTGCACATGGATTCGAGGTGAAGTTAGTGCTTATATTTTGTTTTTTATCTAAATCTTTCTGTACTGGAATTATTTCATCATCTTCGTTGTCAATTAATTCTTCATCGTCAAATATTTCCTGATCTGTTTCGTAGTCTGTACGTTCTTCATAAAGTGTTGGTGAACGTTTTGCATGTAATTTCGGTTTTTTTGAAACTGAAATAACAGGTTTAACGACTATTACAACCGATTTTTTATATGCAACCTTCGTAGATTTTGGTTTTATTTTGGAGGTGGATTTTTTAATGTTTTTTGTAGTAAATTTTTTACTGTAAATTGCTTTTTTTCTAGAATTTTTTTTCAGAGTTATTTTGTTTTTTACTGGTTTTTTTATCTTATTGCTGGATGAATGAATAAGTACAACAGTTTTTTTAGAAGAAATAGTTTTACTTTTCTTTAAAGTTTTATTTTCTTTTACTACAATCGTCGTTTTAAATGGATTTTTAC
>CAYOHQ010000382.1:0-2986 GCA_964403805.1 uncultured Thioalkalispiraceae bacterium
CTGTATCCAATGTATTGGTTGTGGGTGTTCGTGGAATTAAAACCGAACCTGAATTTGAAACTTGAACCTGATGTGTAAATTGAAGTTGTGTAAAACCATCATTTTTGAATGATTTATAGGCGCTAATAGTTGTGGCATCAACCTTGTCATCAACCACACGTAAATTACTTTCACCAGACACATCAAAATGAATTGTATCAAGTTTTAATCGAATTGGAGCATTCCACAAAAAATTAGCACCATAACGCGTACTTTCTGAAACAAATGCATCCGCTGTCACTGCATTAATACTAGGATGCTTTCTTACATAAAAAAGGGAAAAAGGATAATCTTTTTTCTCAAAAAAGGAGAGTTTGAAGTTAAAGTCTAAGGCATTACTACTATTGCTATTATCATCTTTTGTTTCGACAAATGTTGGTGGCGGTGTATTATTTTTTCTGACTTCAAAGTCAGTTACGTCATTTTGTGTAAATACTAGTCCGAAGCCAAAGTCAAATTTAAGAAAATTAGGGTGGTAGATAAATGTATGAAAGAGTAATTCAAGGTTTTCCTGTGATATATTACGTTCCTGCCCAGTACTTTCACCTGTGGCATTTCCTGCGTCATCAACTTCCCCAATGTAATTATCTTCAAATAAATAATCAACATTTACTTGACCTTCTGCTCCCAAAAATCCCATAGTCTGAATCTCTGATGCTGTTACCACTGAAACATTAAGGAAAATCCCTATTCCAATGATAAGCAACAAGCGTTGCACATATTTCATCCTGACTAACATATTTATCACTTCATTCTTTGGTCAACTCATCACCGATCTCATCATTGTATTTTTGCAGGTCTAAGGAGCCAAAACCATAAACATTAACTTTAAATGGCCCAAACTGGCTAGTAACAAAAATTAAATATTCAATCGCAAAACCAGGTTTTGCGTATTTCTGAAATAAATCAATAGAATCGTAACTAAGTTCAACATCGGTTGGTAAATTAATGTTTCCAGCTCTTAAACCTGACCCTCCAAAAAATACTAACACCTGATTATTCCTATCGAATAATTGTATATTTTCAAATGCTGCATCAACAACATATAGCCGACCCTTATTATCAACCGTGACTCCTTTTGGCCTTGCAAAATGACCTAAACCCGTTCCAATATCGCCAATTTTTTCAATAAATGAGCCTGATCGTGAATAGCGTTTAACCGAGAAGTTGCCGGTATCACTAACATAGAAATCACCATCAAGCGTTTTTGCCATATTGGTAGGATAGAAAAAATGATTTGCAGCTGATCCTAATTTTCCTATAGTAAAATAACGTCCGCCTGTTCGTTTATCGAGCACATGAATTTCATGATTTTTTAAGTCGGAGACATACAAACGTTCATTCATTATTAATACATCGGCTGGACGCATTGTTGTTTTTGTGCCAATTGATCGAATGAAATTATCATCCTTATCATAGATCATAACTTTGCTACGACCTGTATCGGTGACGTATTTAGTGCCATCATCATCGATAGTAATGTTAATAGGTTTAATAAATCGTGCAGCACCGGAACCATGGACCGATTTAATGATTTGATCTTGTAAGTTAACTACTACATAACCCGGTAAACGTGTATCGACGACATACAGTAGATTATTGTAAAACGCGACCCCATAAGGCTTAATAATTCCAGTTTGGGTATCAGCTGTTGTTTTGTCACCCAGAATAAAATCTGCGAAAGAATTTTTTTTAACTCCTTGTCGATTACTTCCCGAAAAAGAGGTTAAAAATTGAATGCGAGGCTGATCAGGTAAAGCAGGATAGAATATTGAATGTTCAGCTGGTGCATCTGGTGTTGCCGAACATGAAACAAATAGTAATGATGTTAAAGCAATTACTATTACACTTTGTATCTTCTTTTTTAAAATTAATCTAACCATGACTGATTCTACTTCATTCTTTGTTTACCTAACCATAGAATGAAATAGTATCAGCCTGACTAGATGAATTAAAATATGCTAAACAAATGCCATTACTTATTATGGCATGTTAAGCATAATTGACTGCCAGTAATGGAAATTTTCAACAACATAGGTTCTGCACCAGTAAATGTATTATGAACATCGTGGCAAGAACTACATTCCATTTTACTACCTTCTAACAGAACTTCATCAATTGTCCCAGTTCTAACACCGCCACTTGGACTAGCTAATGTTGTTACCTGGTGAGCAACATCAGTTGGTCCCCACAATGAACCATCTGTTGTTGCTAAATTAGCATCATATAAAAATGAAATAGGATGATCGTTAGATAAATCAGTACCTAAATCTGCTGATGCTCGTTGTGTTCCAATAAATACAGTACCTACTTTACCACCATAACTATCTAAAGCAACCGTACCATCATGACATGATAAGCATAGAAGGGAAGTACCTGATGGTTGAGTTTGTGTAGCCGCACCATCAAAAGATGTTGTGCCAGGAGTCGCACCTGAGTTAGCAACACCAGTGTATAATGTAAATGTAGCGGCGGTTGTATCATGCCCCCAAAGAGGTGCTATTTGTTGATTACCAGCTGCTGCATTATGCGGAGTATGACAAGCTAAACAAATTTGTGTATCCCATTTAGTTCCGTTTGCATTTGCTGTATTAAAATCATGCGCAGAATTAATTATTGTTCCGGCACTAGCTTGACTTGAAATCGCCATTGCAACGCCTACTGCGCTTAACGATAATAATTTTTTCATTCCTAAAATTGCACTCATCGAACTTTACTCCTTTTTATTTTCTTTGAACTTAGCCTTGTAATGGGTCGCTAATAGAAATGCCATTTAGACTTGTTTAAAAATTTAGCGTGTTAATTTTTATAATATTTTCTTACTAACAATAGTAACTTTTATTAATCCTACATACCTTAAAATAAACTTAAATTGTTATATTATATTTTGTTTATTTTATATACAAGAGTAAATACAAAAACTTACCTGATGCAATTATATCGATCT
>CAYOHQ010000383.1:0-2986 GCA_964403805.1 uncultured Thioalkalispiraceae bacterium
GTTGAAGGCCGAGGTAATGTTGTATTTGGAAAAGATGATGATGTTGTTGTTGTAACGGTAGGCCCAATAATGACAGAGTTTGCCATATCTATTGGGCATAAATTAAAAGCTAAAGGGGTTTCTATTAAAGTAATATCAACTTCATGGCTTAATAGTATAGATTTAAAATGGTATGATGAAGAGTTGAAAAATTCTAGAGTTATAATAACGTTTGAAAATCATTATATTGAGCGCGGATTTGGTTCATGGTTTATAGCTCAATTAGCAGTAGCAGGTATTGATGTTTCAACTCGAAGTGACATTGTTGGGTTAAATGAAATTCCAGTGTGTGGTACTGGAAAAGAAGTTTTAAATTATCATGGTTTATCTGAAGATAAATTACTGAGCAGAGTCGTATCACTAAGTGATAAATTTTCCGAAAATAGTATTAAAGTTTGAATGAAATATCTTTTGAGGCTAATTTAAATTGATAAAATCAATGCTAGATAAAAAATTTGTATATTTTCATATAGATGAACTTAATCGTGATTCGATTACAGCAAGTGCATTAAAGAAGGAGCTCAAGAGTAGAAATATACATTTGATCTATGGTGGTAGAGTTTATTATCGATTAATTAAATACTTCGCGTCATTTTTCAATGCTATTATTCTACCTAAGCCACAATTTTTGACATACGCGAACAAAACAAAATTTAGATTTAATAATATAATAATGTTATATACTGAAAATATTGGCATTATTGCTGATTCAGATAATGAAAAGCTGGTGCTTAAAGGGGCGTTAGATTGTGAGTTTATGTCCGGTGATCCTGATTATGTAAATATGGTTACAGCTTTTTGTTTTTGGGGTAGTGGGGTTCGAGATACTATTGTTAAACATTATCCATATTTAAAAGATAAATGTTTTGTAGTAGGGCATCCCAGACATAGTAAATATGCATTACCCAAAAAAAGAGATGTTAATGAATCGCTCTCAAGAAAAAAAACAATTGGTGTGATGACGCGACATACATATCTTAATGAGTACGCTAATAAGAATCCTCTAGAAAAACTTGCGTTTTATGGTGAGGATAAGGTTTTGTATGAATATTACAATAAAGAAACTAATGATTTTTTAGTTAATGAAAGACGTGGAAGTATTCCAGAAGAAGACGTGTTTTGTGAAGCGCTTGATGCTAAATTCATCTTTAAGATTATCAAGGAAGCAATTAAAAGAAACTACAATATTAATGTGAAAATTCATCCTCGAGAAGGCGAAAATGTATGGCCTAATATTTTTAAGAAAATGAATATTCATGTATCTTATGCCGACCCTATGATGCCTTTTACACACTGGCTTGAGAGCGTTGACCATTTAGTTGGGCCGCCTTCATCCGGTTTTTTTGATAGCGTCATGTTAGGATTACCTCCTATATCAATAAATAGATTAGATTCTCGTCGAGAAAAATTTGAAAAAGAAATTAGTGATGAAAATAATAAATTGATGGAATTTATATCAAAGCCATCTTCAATCGAAGAGCTTTTTTTACTATTAGAAAGTAATCCAACGGTAGATTATTCAGATGCTCTAAATGCTGTTTTACTTAAGGAAGCAAATTACCCACATTGTAAAGACTCAATGGTGAAGATTGCAGATGTTGTTGAGGCGGTGATAAGGAATAATAAAAAAACTAGCTTTGTTACAAGGTGGTTTGGAATTTGTGTTTATTTTGTATTGGAGAAAATGGTTAATGTATTATTTATATTGCGTTATAGGAAATCTAAAAATTTCAGTTCATTATTTATAACTACTCGTTCTATTGCAAAATTTATAGATAATTTGGCGAGTTAATATCGATGTTTGTTGTTGCGCGAAAATTTAATCGCAATTATTCTGAATGAATACGAAGACAAAAATAAAATTTGATAATTATCTATAACATAGCATGATTAAGTCTGATTTTTTAATTATAGGTGGCGGAATTATTGGGCTAAGTATTGCTCGTGAGTTGCGGCGACAAAACCCGGGTTCAACTATATGTTTAATTGATAAAGAGTCTAAATTGGGTGCACATTCTAGTGGACGAAATAGTGGTGTTTTACATGCAGGTTTTTATTATACTCCTGATAGTTTAAAAGCTCGATTTACACGTGATGGAAATCGTGATTTAACAGAGTATTGCGAAACGCGAAAATTAAACATTAATAAATGTGGTAAATTAGTAGTTGCAAGAAATGAGACAGAACTATCTGTTTTAAGCGAACTTTTACTTAGAGGTCGTGATAATGGTGTTGAATTGCATGAAGTTTCTGAAGCTGAAGCTTTGAGGTTGGAGCCTCGTGCAAAAACTTATAAAAAAGCACTGTTTAGCCCTACTACAAGTTCGGTAAACCCAATTGAAGTTATGCAGTCTTTAATAACTGATGCGCGAGCTGAAAATATAAAAATAGATTTATCAACAAAATACCTTAGTCATTCCATGAATGAGGTGGTAACAAATAAAGGTGTATATCAAGCTGATTATATTATTAATGCAGCTGGTTTGTATGCTGATCGAATAGCCAATGATTTTGGATTTTCTAAAAGCTACCGAATTCTTCCCTTTAAAGGATTGTATCTTTATTCGAATGAAGTTGCAGGTAGTTTGAAACGACATGTATATCCTGTTCCTGATCTTCGTAATCCATTTTTAGGAGTTCACTTCACGGTTACAACAGAAGGGTTAACAAAAATTGGCCCTACTGCTTTACCCGCTTTTTGGAGAGAGCAATATTCTGGTTTTAATGGTTTTAATTTTAAAGATTTAAAAGAAATATTGTCTTTGCAGTCATCATTATTTTTTAGTTCGAACTTTGAATTTCGACGTCTTTCAATTGAAGAGTTTTCAAAGAAAAATAAACGTCATTTGGTTGATTTGGCTAGTGAATTGATTAAAGGTGTTGATTATAAAAATTACAAATATTGGGGTAGGCCAGGGATTCGCGCGCAACTACTAAATATTCGTAC
>CAYOHQ010000384.1:0-2979 GCA_964403805.1 uncultured Thioalkalispiraceae bacterium
AAAGGGGTATAGAAATAATTTAGAAATAATATCTGGAAATTTTTACATAAATTTTATATATTAAAAGACGTCTTAATATGACAAAACAAAATTATTCATCAGTATCAGTAACAGTTTTAAATATAGTTAAATGGAAATAAAAAATATAAAGGGAAATATCATGTCTAAAAATTATTTTGCTCTAGTTATTTTAAGCTTACTAACACTATTAACTTCTTCCTGTTCAAGCGTTAATAAAGCAAGTTTTGAAGAAGATTTAAATGCAAAAAAGTTTACAGTCGATAAAGGACAATCAAACATTTATTTGTATCGAAATCAAGTAGACAATTTTGATGTAATCATTTCAGCAGAAATAGATGGCAAGCATGTTAGCAATACTGAAGACAGAACCTATGTTTTGAAGACATTGAAACCGGGTAAACATATCATTACTGCACACGCAGAAAACACGAGTAAGATTGAAGTAACGACAGAAGCCGATAAAAACTACTATGTTTGGCTAGAGGTTACATTAGGTCTCGAAAAACCCAGAACTAAATTACATTTGGTCAGTAAGGGTAGAGGCGAGGCTGGAATTAAGGGTAGTAAATTAGTAAATTAAAATTGTGAACAACACTAAATTATTTGCAGTATCCTGCAGAATCTCAATATCGGATAGTTATAATTTCTTTAACTTTGTTCTGGAATATTCATAAACACAGCTCAGATTTGAGCTAGACTTAAGCATATTTTAATGAATCAACACAACGGGTGACTAATGGCAAGTCTGGCAAGTCGACTGGTAGTGCTGGATTGAGTTTCAGAGGACGTAAATAATGTTAAAAAAAATAATTATTCTATTAATACTAATATCAGTCAGCCCAATAGTAAATGCAGAAAAAGACAATAGATTACTCGTTTCCTTACCTGAAAAAATGCAACACCACATGATGTCGAATATGCGTGATCATCTAAAAACTTTAAATGAAATCTTGCTAAGCATGAATAAAGGGGAAATGGATGAGGCTGCAAATCTTGCTGAACAGCGACTTGGTATGAGTTCTTTAGGCTCTCACGGGGCGAGTCACATGGCGAAATTTATGCCGGATGGTATGCGAAATGCAGGAACCAATATGCATAAGGCAGCAAGTCGATTTGCATTAAAAGCACAGGAAGGTGACGTTTTACCGGCATTAAAAATGCTATCCAATATTACTTCCGCATGTGTCGCATGTCATTCCGCATATCGAATTCGATGAAATTAATAATTTTATTATTGTTAACCATGCTGCTATTTTCTTGTGATGATAGTTTACAAGAGCTGGCATTTCGAAAAACACTTGAATACGAGTTAATCGATTTGTGTGGTAAACAGGAAAAAAAATGCATTGCTGCTGTCAAAGCTCAAATTAAAGAGTGTATGGTGAAAAGTGATTGGAAAAAATTTGTTACAAACCAGGACAATGATGAAGAGTTAAAGCGATTTACAACTGTTTTTTATGCATGTGTTGTTGATGCTAATGGTGAACCGTATTTCGAGCCAAAATAAATTTTAGTAAATTTACTCATTCAGGATAGATTCAGTTAGATAACACTACAATTCATAGATAAATATTGCGCTAATACCATTGGGCATAATCAATCTATGAACATTAAAATTATTATTAATCTGAGTTTATTGGTATTTTTTATGGCTTTAATGCCAGGCTGTGCTTTTGCACCAAAATCAATTCCAGATACCTCACTGGATTCAAATTGTACTCTTTCAACAAATGAGTGGACTCTTGATGTCACTCCAATTGACATCGGTGATGTTTATTGTCATTCTGAAGCATGTGCAATGGTCATTCTGTCGGTACCAGTGGTTACAGCTGCAATCTCGATTCCTATAATTCTAATTGGGAATTCGATTCATCTTATCGAAGAACAGTTACGGTGTAATTGAATCCACCCTTCAGTTATATTGCTAAAAAGCAGCAGCATGAATAGAGAAGCTAAGTAATTTTATGGATGTTGAAATTATCACTCCTATTGTTAAAATCATTCCGATACTTCTGAGATTATAGTTTTCATTTACTTGGCTTATACCATAAGCATGAACAATGCGACCAAAAAATAATGATAAACATAAAATATGTATTAACAAATTTGCTCGAGTTTCAATTTCTAAAAAAAATATCAGAATTAATGTTAGCGGAACGTATTCAGAGAAATTTGAATGTGCTGATATTGCACGAATTAATAGCGGTTGATCACTAAACCCTATTCCAATTTTTAATTTCCTGCGTAATAGTAGTGTACGAAAACTTAATATAACAAAAACCAACCCTAATAGTGCAGCGTAAAATGGTGTTATGTAACTATCCATTATATGAAACCATTGTTATTACTGAATTTCGATATACTAAAATATTTTTAGGCATATTTTGTTCCCCAGATGTATAAGGCCTTAATTACTGTACCTAACTCTTCTCCCTTTTTGGTCAAAATATATTCAAAGCGAGGAGGTGATTCTGAATACTGGCGGCGTTTAATAATTTTTTGTTGTTCTAATTGTTTAAGCCGGGCAGATAATATGTTGGGCGCAATCGCAGTAAATGATTCTTGTAAATCCTGAAACCGTCGTGTTTTATGCAAAACGAAGTCTCGCATGATTAAAAGTGTCCAACGTTCACCCACAACATCGAGTGTACCGGCAACTGGGCATGGCAGATTATACGATTTAACCATATTTAATAGAATAGCATATATTAGTGTTTTAAGATAGTTACTAGTTATATACTAGTAACTAGTCTATAATGTAGTAACTCTCACTATTTACAGGGGGAACCGTGATGATTAAATCGATTAAAGTAAAAATTTTAAAATGCATACTGCTGTTTAGTAGTGTTGTATTAACCATTGGGTGCACGTCAGTTGTGGACTTTAGTGGCTATGTACAAAGCTATGAACAGCACTATAGTGAGTCAAATCATTATATTGAGCATAAAATAAAACGGG
>CAYOHQ010000385.1:0-2973 GCA_964403805.1 uncultured Thioalkalispiraceae bacterium
TCAGGCGGATGACGGCATACGGGTTTTCGGAATGTGACTGGAGTTCCGGCGGTGTGCTCTTACGATCTCAGAGTTTACTTATGGACTAAATATGGGCTTACGGATGGAAGTAAATAGAGATATGTTTTTACGGGGAAGCATCGGTAGAACCTGGATGGATTTATCTCATACATCGAATACACCTGAGCTTGATAATATCCGTTTAGATATTGGAATAATGTTTTAATTTTTATTAAATTATTGGGGTTAGCCTAGCAGCAGATCCCAATATGCACTCTGTATTATCTATATTGTTTTCAACATTTAACTGCCAAACTGTTTACGGATGTACTTCAACGTATCTTTAATATTTTTATTGGATAAGTTTGGGTTACCTCCTTTAGGTGGCATGGCCATAGCTGAACCAGTTGATTGAAAACCATTAGTGATATGCTCTAATAATACTTTATCGGTTTTGCTCAGCCGACCATCTTTCTTGGTAAAATTGGGTACTCCCGGTAATGGACCAGTACCATCTGCACCATGACAGGCAATACAGGTTTGCTGATAAATTTCTTTTCCTGATAATTTATTGGATACAGCTGAACCACTCGACACTGCTGAAAGTTTTATCGGGGTATTGGATTCCTGTAAGAAGGTTATAACATCGCGAGTTTCCTGGCCTGTTAATCCGGCACGTACCCGCATATGAAATACAGTAGTAATCCACTGGACATCAGTTAATTCATTGGCTGAACGAATATTATGGCAACGACCACAATTTTCGGCCCAAGTTATTGAACCTTTTTGAAAATCACCTTTTTCTGGATAATCGGCAGAAAAAGCAATTTGAGTCGATAGAGCAGTAAACAACATGATAGTTAGTTTGCTTACAGTTTTTTTAAAATTAGGTATTGTTTGTATTTTCATGTTGGTTACTCCTAAAATCCATAAGCTAGTTGTAATAAGATTCGATCATGATCGACATCTGATTTTGTTGTAGCATCATTTATGCCATCATTAAATTCATAGGCAATTTTCCCGATAACGCTGCTGGTGAATAAATAATTAAGACCAATCGCAATTTGTTTTTGATCTTTTTTGTTTTCATTAGAATCATAGTCAGTATATCGGATAACTGGTTCAAGTTTTGCCGGGAAAAATTGATAAGAAGCTTGTAAATACCAGGTAGTCCATTTTGCATCCGGACGATGCTGATACACCTGTTAGTGCTACGCCAACTTCGGTACTAACGTATTCCCCCCGGAATGCAAAACTGTTCTGGCGCCAGGAGAAGTCAAAGCCTAAAACATCGTAATCTCGTGCTTCTTCATTTCCTAATGGGCCACCAGTACCGTTAACATTTTCAATGGCATTAACAGTTGCTTTACCGGTCGCGGCGGATATTGCGACTTCAAGATCGGCTATTGGTAATATTCCAAAGCGTCCACCGATAACTTTTTTATTGTCAGCATCAACGTTTGTGGCTTCACCTCGAACACCATCCAGCTCATACTCTGTAGTATCAAAAGCGGTTGTTAATTCAGGGCCATTGCTTATATAAAAAGCGAAGTTGGTACGAACACCTCCGATTGGATAACCACCGCGAAATTGCATACCAATTTCAGAAACAGGGGCTGCACCATCGTGACCAAAGCCCGGAGGGGCAGACGGTAATTTGTTTATCCAGGAGGGATGGGTATTTTGACGAAACTGACCGATGGGGCTTAAGAATTTACCGCCAAGAAAAGTAACATAATCATTTAGAAACAAATCAATAGTAAGGTATTCCAATGACGTTTTTGTTGCACCATCAGGTTCAATTTCAAATTCTAGTTCAGATTCAAGCATTACCAAATCACGATATTGATAATGGAAAATAGGAGATAATGAACCAACACTAAAATCACCACTGGCATCATGCTTACGGTCAGTATATCCAATGTCAGAATATCCAGCCAAGTGAATTAAAGTACTAGGTTCCTTCCATTCTATGGCTCTTTGGACATCGTCCTGTAATTTGGCTACCTCGGCTTTTAGTTTTTCCAGCTCGTTATCAGCAGCATGTGCATAACTACTAAAAATCAAACCAGCTAAACATGACAATGAAATCAGTTTTATCTTCATGATTTTAAACTCATGCTTATGTCGTATTTTAATTAACATATAATTAATAAGATTGATAATATTTTGTTATAATAAACACCAGTAAGTGTCGATCAAAATATTAAATACAATTTATCATTGGTAATGATTTATCGATATTTGTTAAAAATAATAAATCTATAGTGGTAAATTACATTAATTAAGTGGAGTTGTTATTGATCTGTATCAAGTTGTGCTTAAATTAAATATATTTAAAATAATAATAAATATTATTTCTTGATAACTACTTAGGGTGAAATCAAAATATTGCTGTAACTTATTAGTATCCTATGCGTGTTGTGATTTTTCGCGGCCTATTTCAATTACGGTACTATTAATGTAATGATGTGGCGGTATTACAAGGTTAGTAGGTGCGGGTACCCTTTTATAAACCCGACCGGCAAAATCAAAACGTGATCCATGACACGGGCAAAAGTAACCACCAGGCCAGCTATTACCCAAATCTAAAGGAGCAAGCTCGGGTCTAAAAGTTGGAGCACAACCAAGATGAGTGCAAATTCCGATAACGACTAGATACTCAGACTTTATAGCACGTGAATCATTTTTTGCGTAGTCAGGTTGTTGTTTGTTAATTCGGGAGTCTGGATCGCGCAACCGTGATATTAGTGACGACTGTTTTAATCGTTTTAACATTTCAGTGCTGCGCCGCAATATCCAAACAGGTTGACTTCGCCATTCAACCGTTAACTGACTACCATACGTTAATTTACTAATATCAACTATTATTGGTGCACCAGCCGTGAGTGCTCGGGCGCTGGGTAACATCGAACTAACAAAAGGAATTGTAAGTGCGGTTCCACCAATTGTACTGATCACTGTACTGGTTTG
>CAYOHQ010000386.1:0-2962 GCA_964403805.1 uncultured Thioalkalispiraceae bacterium
TTATTAAGCAGAAGAAGCATAAAAAATGGCTGATAGAAGATTACAAGTATTCCACACAGTTGCTCGTTTATTGAGCTTCACAAAAGCGGCAGAAGAGTTACACATGACTCAACCTGCCGTCACATTCCAGGTTCGACAGCTTGAAGAATATTTTAATACCCGTTTGTTTGATCGAACGCATAACCGGATAAGTTTAACCGAAGCCGGAAATCGGGTTTACGGTTTTGCAGAGAGTATTTTCAAACTCTATAACGAGATGAATCACGCGGTGAGAGAAATCACGGGTGATATTAGTGGTGTATTAATCCTCGGAGCCAGCACTACCGTTGCAGAGTATATGTTGCCGTCATTATTAGGCGATTTTAAAAAGAAATTTCCTGAAGTGACTATTCGTTTAAAAGTAGCTAACACTGATGGAATAGTTAATTTAGTTGAAAATAATGCAATCGATCTGGGTGTTGTTGAAGCACCGGTTCTAAACAAGAATCTGGTTGTAGAAAAATGTCGAATGGACAGTTTGGTATTAATCGTGCCACCGGATCATCCATTATCCGCTAGAGAAAGTGTCGAAATAAGTGATTTTATTGAATATCCCTTTATCTGCCGTGAAGAAGGTTCGGGCACTCTGGAAGTTACACTCGAATATCTGCATAAAGCCGGTATCACAGATTCTGAATTAAATATAGCAATGGAATTGGGTAGTCTTGAAGCCATTAAACGTTCTGTTGAAGCTGGAATGGGCGTATCGATTGTCTCTCGTGTAACCATTGAAAATGAATTAAAATTAAAATCATTATGTGCAGTTGAGTTAAACCCGGTTATTAAAAGACCGTTCTCATTTGTACATCAAAAACAAAAATTCCGTGTTAATGCGATGGATGAATTATTAACATTTGCCAGAAATTACTGCACCGAAAAAAATATTTCTGAAGATGAAGATACTACGGTTTCCTCAGTTTAATAAAATAAAATATAAAATTTGAGTAATTTAAAAAAAAAATTATTAAATAATTTTTCAAAATTATCTGAGCAAGATCAATGCTCATTAATTTCCTATGCAGAATTTCTTGCCAGTAAAGAAAATTCATTAGAGTCAGCAACCCCGGCAATAACTGAGCCATTACAAATACCTCGCCCTGATACCGAGTCAGTGATTAAAGGAATAAAACGCTTGTCTGCAACTTATCCCATGTTGGATAAGTCAGTGTTACTAAATGAAATATCAACACACATGACCCAGCACATCATTCACGGTAAGTCAGCTAAATCGGTTATTGATAATCTTGAAACCGAGTTTCATAATCAATATAAAAAATGGCAAGGTTGAATTAAATGTTCGATATAATTAATCAATGGTATCGACGTAATTTCACTGATCCACAAGCCGTTTTTCTGGTCGTGATCTTAATAATTGGTTTTGCCATTATTTTGTTACTCGGTAATATGCTGGCACCGGTATTTGCCGCAGTGGTGATCGCGTATTTATTAGAAAGTCCTGTACAGCTAATGAAAAAATACGGTGCCCGTCGCCGGCACGCTGTTGTATGGATATTTATTCTGTTTCTAACCATCTTGTTTTTTATTGTCTTTGGTTTGATACCAATCTTGTTAAATCAAATTACACAATTTTTGGCAGAACTACCAAGTTATGTTGGAAAAGGACAGGCGCTTATAATGTCCTTACAAGATGAACTGCACTTTATCCCTGCAAGAGAAATAGAAAACATCGGACGAGTGATTACATCCAAAATGGCAGGCTTTGGGCAAATTTTATTAACCATGTCCCTGGCATCAATTCCCGGGATCATTACCGCAATGATTTACCTGGTTCTGGTTCCGATGCTGGTGTTATTTTTTATGAAAGACAAATGGCAAATCTTAACCTGGTTTTCAAATTACAAACCAAGTGAAACGGATTTAGCCAATAAAGTGTGGCTTGAGTTGGACATACAACTTGGTAAATACGTTAAAGGTAAGTTCTGGGAATTTTTAATTTTAGGTATAACGATTTATATTTGCTTTAGTATTTTCGGATTAAAATATTCAATTCTATTAGCTGCAATGGTTGGTATATCTGTTGTTATACCTTATATCGGCATTATGATAGTGTCTATTCCGTTTTTATTAGTCGCCTATTTTCAATTTGGTTTTAGCTCTGAATTGTATGCCTTACTTATAGCGTATTTTCTTATTAACGCACTGGATGGTTATGTATTGGTACCAGTGTTGTTTTCTGAAGTTGTTAATATTCATCCTATAGCAATCATAATCAGCATTTTATTGTTTGGTGGCCTTTGGGGATTGTGGGGTGTGTTTTTTGCTATTCCATTAGCGACATTGATTAATGCGATATTGCGATCCTGGCCGAAGACAGAGATTGAGAAAGCAGAGATTGCTTAGAATTTGAATTTTAGACCAAAATGTATATCAAGTTACTTGTTAGTATTAAATAACACATAATTTATCGTGCTTTTATTATAATAACAGTCGTAAAAACAATAGCTTAAGAAACTATCTAAATTGTATTTTATAATTGACAGGGTAATGCATTTGCATTACCTTTATTAGTATAGCAATAATATGAATTTAGGTGATGATAATGGCGCATTCAATCGTATCAGATGAATCTACTTTGACAGACAGATACCAAACTACAATACCGAATACTATTCGAAAAGCACTAGGTTTGAGTAAACAAGATAAAATACACTATTCTATTCAAGCAAATGGCAGTGTAATTATGTCTCGCGTAGAGAAACGAGATGAAGATCCAATACTTCAGAAATTTCTTACTTTTATATCAAGCGACATTGAGACTAACCCACAAAATATCAAAGCAATAAATTCTGATTTAGTCGATAGATTCAAAAAACTTGAATTAGACACTGATATTGATTTAGATTGTCATGCTATCCACACTGGAAGCCGGCGGCCTCGTCGCCCAGAACCCCGAGACCAATCG
>CAYOHQ010000387.1:0-2960 GCA_964403805.1 uncultured Thioalkalispiraceae bacterium
ATAACAGTAATATTAAATACATTAAGTAAATTTTCATCAAATCCATCAATTAGTACTTCATATACTGTTACAAAAAATGAAGGAACTGCAAAAAACATACAAATATGAGTAATAAATCGAACTAACACTTTGGGATTTTTTAATGAACTCCAAATTAATTCTTCCTGTACTTGATAGTCTTTTTCTTCGGCTTCTTCATATTGCAAAATTTCAATATCACTCATACTTTCAATTGCGATAAATTCTTGGCACTGTTGGCCTATACCTTCCATAGCATAATCGGCAACGGAACGTTCTAAAAATGTTTTCTTTTTATCGGAATCAAAGTCTTTATTCACTTGATTTTGAGTGGCATTGTAGGCGGTGTCTGCATAATACTGAATGCTATTCATATTTTTAACCTGTTAACGAAGCTATCACGGGTGCAGCATAAACCCAGTTTGGATCTTTTTGGTCAATAGTTTTAGCTGACACATCGGTGGTTGATGTTTTTACGCTCATTCTATTATTAGTACTACTGCGAACGGTTTTTTTCACTTCAAATGTTGATTTTTTAGGAATGAAAATTTGATCTTCAGTAATGTGTCGGCCTCGAGTTTCAAATTTAAAACTACCATCAGTTGGAATGGCATAATAATATTTAATACCGATAGCTTGACCGGTTGCTTCATCGATGAAGTTTTTTGTTGCTATTGGTTTAATAACTTGTTCATTGCGATATCCAATTCCATTGTGGCCATGACGATAACTATTCGACATGGTTGTGTGAACTTCTAAGGTACTTTTTCCCACATTAAAACCTGGAGAGTAGATTTCAACCGCCATTGTGTTGGGTGATGTCGTCGTGTCTTTTTTCATCTCCATGCTAGGCTGCATTAATAAACTCATTAAGGATTCTAAAACATCATGTTCTGATTTAATTACTATCGTTACTTTCCCTGGCGCGGTGTTTGATTCTACTGCAAATTGCTCTGTCATCCTGTCACCCTGAATGGCAGAAAAAGGCCCGTGTTTAGCCCATTTTTCTAATGGTGTATCCGTAAAAACGGATGCTAAAATTCCAGCGATAATGCCAACGGCTAATAGTGCCCAACCCACAGGTCCCAAGCCCAAAAATAGTGCGCTACTCGGTAATATTGCAGCAATCATTAATCCTGCTGAGGCGACGGCTTGCACAGAATAGGCAACTGCCGCATCGTCATCATCTGTGTTAAAGCAATCGACAGCATCCCAAGTTGACATTACTGCACCTGCACCTGACAACACTGCGCCAGCACCGGCCATGAATTTTACATTGAGACCTAAAAATGTTTTACCGGCAACAATATGATTGCCTAATTTCCCGAGTGATATTTGAGTTTTTACATTGAGTTTTAACGCTCGCCCGGTTCTCTTAAATCCTTTTTCAAAGATTGCGGCTACTTTTTCTTCCGTAGTCAATGATATCGCAGCAGATACTGATGCATGCGTTAGACCAAGAATAGATAAGAAAGCTTTATTGTAATCTTTTACGGTTGCAGTTTTCTTTGCTTCTCTTCCAGCCGAAACCAAATTAAACACTTCCATCACGGCCACCAGTGCTGGTAAATATTTTCCTGCAACACGAAGCCCGTTGTTCATGCGTTCAACTTTTACATCACCAGTGATACCGGGCTTGTGCCAATCCAGTGCATAACGAGACATTGGTGAGACTACGGTTAATTCAGTTCGAGCAACAGCAGTACCCGTTTTATTATTGACAAACATGTCATCCCACATTTCGGCGGTGAACTTTATTGGTGCGCCCTTGTAATTTGGAACTTGGTCAGGATCTAAATAACCAAGCACTTCTTTGGTATTTGTATCATACACTTTGATAAAACCCTGTTTGCCTTTCGAGACTAAATATTTTGCTTGTTTACCAGAAATTGGTGCAAAAGCAGTGATTTTTGCATCAATTATAATGTTGTCACCAATGGCCATCCCTTTTTTGACGATATGCAGTCCATCAAATTCAGGCAGTTTAGTCGCTTTAGTTAGGCGAACAATGGCATTAGCATTTATCTTTGTTTCACCACCTTTCTTCCACTGTGCCTTAAATGCTAAATCAAAATCAGCAATGACTTTGTCTGCGTATTTGATAATGTCATCAAATGCTTTCCATGTTTCTCGTGTAGTGAGTAATGTTTTGTCAAAAATGGCTGCAAAGGCAACAGCTCTAAACATGCCGGTGCCGTCCGTCGGCTCTGGTTTTTTCCCTGTTATGTCATAGTCTTTAACGTATTCGTCAACAATGGCTTTATCAGGAAATAATGCTGCATAAAGATCGTGTGAGGGTAATAATAACGACTCCATATATTGAATACCGGGATCATTGGCATAAAGTGGTTTGTCTCGATTAATATTCAAATCCAGCGCTGCATCAACAGTGGATGGGTCGTGATTTAAAAAATGAATCAATGCGTGCATTGCCGACCATAATGTAATGTAGTTTGCACCTTCTAATTCTGCATAATCTTTTAGTGCATCATTAATACTAATAAAATCAGGATACGTTGCTGTTAAGGGTTTGTCATTAAATTTACCGTCTAAAAATTCAACGTGTATTTTTTTTAGAGCTCGAATGTCTTCGCGTAATTGCTTGCGATTAGTGACATCTAAAATATCTTCTTCAATTAATACTCGATCAACTTCTTTTGAAGATTTTCGAAACAGTGCTGCTGAATCACTAGTATCTTTGTACCTGTGACCTCGACCGTGAATCTTTTTACCGGACTGCCAAATTTTCTCATTAAAAAAGGTATGATATGCAATAACTGCCGATTTAAAATGTTCTTGTGCTTTACAGTTTTCAACAACCATCATGAATTCTGTTTGTTTATCGTAATAGTCACGCACGTTATCCATCGCAATCCCCAATGGATCATGCAAATACACTAGGGGTACACTACTTTTTCGGTATAACTGCAAATAATACAGGT
>CAYOHQ010000388.1:0-2954 GCA_964403805.1 uncultured Thioalkalispiraceae bacterium
GAAGTAATTCCGGGCCTTTATGCTGTTGGTGAATGTGCTTGCGTGTCTGTTCATGGTGCAAATCGCCTAGGTGGTAATTCCTTATTGGATATTGTGGTGTTTGGTCGCGCGGCGGGTAAACACGTTATTAATTATTTAAACGAAAATCGTTATCATAGCCCGATTGATGAGGCGAGTGTCGCAAGCGCGATGGATCATTTAGCTCGCTGGGATAAAAAAGGAGATAGTGAATCTGTTCCAGCTTTGAGACAAGAATTGCAAATAATAATGGAACAAAACTGTAGCGTATTTAGAACCGATGAGGTTTTAGTGAAATGTCTGGATAAAGTTCTGGATATTGAAAAACGCCTGGAGGATGTTCGTTTACAAGATCACAGTAAAATATTTAATACTGCCCGAATTGAAGCGTTGGAGTTAGAAAATCTGGTTGACCTAGCTGTGGCAACAGTAACTGGTGCTCTAGCCCGAACCGAAAGCCGGGGTGCTCATTCCAGAATTGATTATCCTGAACGTGATGATAAAAATTGGATGCGTCATACTTTATTTTATAAAGAAGATCGGCGATTGGAATACAAACCAGTCAGAATGAAACCCATGACTGTAGAATCTTTTCCACCTAAGAAACGAGTTTACTAAAAGAGTCTTAATATGCGATTTTCAATTTACCGATATAATCCGGAAACAGATCAAAAACCCACTATGCAGGATTTTGTGCTAGATGAAATTGATACCAGCTTAATGCTTCGTGATGCTTTATTACAGATTAAAGAACAAGATGCCAGTTTAAGTTTTAGGCATTCTTGTGGAGAAGGCGTGTGTGGATCTGATGCAGTTAATATAAACGGTAAAAATGGTTTGGCATGTATTACACCGTTAAATGAATTAAAAGAGCCTATTACTGTTCGGCCAGTTCCCGGTATGCCGGTTATACGTGATTTGGTTGTTGATATGAGTCAATTTTTTCATCATTATCGTGCAGTTAAACCTTATCTTGTGGTGCATGATCCGGAACCTGAAGTTGAATATCATCAAACTCCAGAACAACGTGATAAGCTCGATGGTTTGTATGAATGTATCTTGTGCGGTTGTTGTACTACAGCATGTCCTTCTTTTTGGTGGAACCCCGATAAATTCAGAGGCCCGGCTGCCTTATTACAGTCTTACCGGTTTTTAGCGGATAGTCGTGATCAAGCTACGGATGAGCGGCTGTCAGAATTGCAAGGACCGTATCGATTATTCCGTTGTCATACAATTATGAATTGCGTTAATGTATGCCCTAAAGGTTTGAATCCGACTGAAGCGATTAATAATATTAAGAAAATGATGTTGAAAAATTTAATTTAATTCATGGCGAGTAACCTATCTTCAAAATCCAGATTATATTGGCAGTGTCGCCGTGGTATGCTGGAATTGGATACCTTATTAATTGGGTTTATGGATTCAAAATACAATGATTTAAATGATCATTACCGTTCAGTTTTTGAAACGGTTTTAGATAATCCGGATCCATTATTACTCGATTATTTAATGGGAAATACAATACCTGCCGACAAGGATGTTGCTTATGTTATCGCAAAAATACAAGAAGCCGTTAAACCTTAGTTTAAAACCCTCAAAGTACCTTTTATATTTTATTGTGTTAATACATTTATTAGCCATTAGTGTTTTATTTTTAAATCTGGATATACACTTAATTCTTAAAATAATTTTATTTGTGCTTGTTATTATCAGTTTGTATTTAAATTTAAAAAAAAGTAATTCAATAGCATTTCAGAATTACATTAAAAATATTGAATATCAAAAAGACATGCAATGGATGCTTGTTAGCTCTAATCAAAAATTAATAACTGCAAATTTGCAACAAAATTGGTTTGTACTTTCATGGCTAGTTATTTTATATTTTAAAATTGATAGTAATAAAAATATAATAACCATCATTTTACCCGACATGATTGAAAAAAATGATTTTCGACTACTCAAATTACATTTACGGCAGATCAGGTAATAAATAGTTTTGTTATAATGATGTTTTTAAATTGTTTTCAGAAATACCAATTTCTAAGTCAGGGGTAATGATGGTGTTTTTAGCTTTGTGCTTATCATCTTTATGCGGATAATCCAGAATATAATGCAGTCCCCGACTTTCTTTACGTTCAAGCGCACACTGAATGATCAAGTCTGCAACAACTGCAAGATTCCGAAGTTCTAATAAATCATTTGTGATACGAAAGTTGCCATAATAGTCATCTATTTCCTGCAATAACAGATGGACCCGACTTGCAGCACGTTGTAACCGTTTAGTTGTTCTTACAATACCAACGTAATCCCACATAAAACGACGCAATTCGTCCCAGTTGTGTGTAACCACAACTTCTTCGTCCGAGTCGGTAACTCGGCTTTCATCCCAATCCGGGATATTTATATTGGGTAAAATAACTTGAGCGTTTTCTAATATGTGTTGACTTGCTGATTGAGCAAACACCAGACATTCTAAAAGAGAGTTACTGGCCATTCGATTGGCACCATGCAAACCAGTGAATGCGACTTCACCAATCGCATACAAACCGGATACGTCAGTTTGACCATGGATATTAGTCATTACACCGCCACAGGTGTAATGTGCGGCCGGTACGACTGGAATAGGATCCGAAGTAATATCAATGCCATAAGTTTTACAACGTTGATATACGGTGGGAAAATGTTCTTTAATAAATGCCGCTGGTTTATGTGAAATATCTAAATAAACGCATTCAATGCCTTGACGTTTCATTTCATTATCAATTGCTCGAGCAACAATATCGCGTGGCGCTAATTCAGCCGCTTGATGATATTGTTTCATAAATGTTTTGCCATTCGGTAATCGTAAAATTCCACCTTCACCCCGAACGGCTTCAGTAACCAAAAACGATTTCGCATCCGGATGATATAAACAAGTAGGGTGGAATTGATTAAAT
>CAYOHQ010000389.1:0-2946 GCA_964403805.1 uncultured Thioalkalispiraceae bacterium
AAATATAAAAAGAAAAATGAATACTTGTTTAGTGGAATCTAACTATTAAACTGATTGCTGCAAACCAGTGTAGGCTTATCGTGTTTTAATCGCAATAGCTCTACCGTTTTACGACACCATACTCGAACAAAGCTTAACAAAAATAATAAATAAAACACCGGATCAAACTCAGCATTCGTTAACATGCTGCAACCACCGTTACTGCTATTGCTAGTATTGGTTGTTTTTTTCGTGTCGCCTTTGGCTGGTGTGTTTGTTACTGACTCTGTAACCGTAATGTACAGCTCGGCACTATTTTGTTGCCCGATAGAATCTGTAATCGTTAAACGAAATGTCAAACTGGCGGCTTGAGCCGGTGCAGTAAAAAACGGTTTACGGCTATTCGGATCGCTTAATGTGAGATTAACGCCGGATAACTGCATCCAACTGTAGTCGGTAATGCCATGCATTGCCAGGCTAGCAGAACCATCGAGTGTCACGATGCTATTCACTGCAACAGTCTGATCAACACCGGCATCGGCAACCGGTTTTGTGATACCGACTTCATACGCACCAATATCACAGCGCACCAAACCACGTCCACCATCGCGGGCGCGATTCTTTTTCGACACCCCCGCAAAACCGCGCTGGTCAGTTTTCAATAGCGTGCCATTTTGATCGACACAGCCATTCGGATTCGCGCTATCGATTGCCGGGCTATCCGGCTTGAGTGCGTGGGTTTGAGTATTGCCGCCATTGTCGCTTAACACTGTCAACAGTGGATCCATTTTAGTGTTTGCTGTTCCGACTAAATCTCCCGTTACACTAACAAATGAACAACCGGTGTTATCACCAATTAAGTTATAGCCATTAGAAGTGAATGAATTTTCTTTGATGGCACAATCCGGTGCCGTGCCATTATCGCTATTACCGGCAATAATGCTATTTTCCGAAGTAACAATAATGCTATTTAAAATAGCAGCATTAATACCGCCCGCTTTTTGCATGGCACTGTTATTGCTTATGGTCGCATTGTATAAAGCAAGTTTGCCACTGGATAGTGTATTAATGCCACCAGAGATTCTTTCTGAACGGTTACCACTAATTGTGCTATTCACAATATTCAAGCCTGCTGCACCCATCACAGAAAGACCTCCGCCCTGACTAAGTGAGTTCAAATGTACTTTGTCTGTAATAGCAAAATTATTTGTCACACTGCTGTCCAGGATAGTAGTGTTGACATTGTTAATAAAAAGTCCACCGCCATTGGCTGCTGTATTGTTATCGATGGTTGATCGATAAATCCGACATTCACTGTTTGGATCGCTGCTCTCGACACTAACACCGCCACCAAAATTATTCGCTTGTTCTATTTTAATCGGACCATTGTTTTTTATCGTACTGTTTTGAATTGTAGTTTTACAGTTTTTGCATTTAACAAAAATTCCCGCACCCGCTACATTCGATTGATTATTTTGAATGATGAGATGACGAAGATCGAGTGCGGTTATATTTTCACTATACAGTCCCCCGCCATTACCGATAGTGCCATTTGAATTTGCCAGACCCGAATCGCTAAAGCCATTTTGAATACTAATATCCTGAATAACGACACTCACATTTTGATTACTCGTTAAAGGTGTAATCAGAAAAACACGATTGCGTTTCATACCATCAACAATGCTCAAGCTGACACCAGCTCCGATGATAGTAAGCGTATCAGTTATTTTAAACGGCTTTGATACCGATTCAGCGATTTTATAATGCCCCGTCGGCAAGTTAATTTTATCAGCACCCGGCAAGGCATTGCTTTGTTGAATTGCGGCACGTAAAGTACAAACCCCATTGCCCGGTTGGGTTTCACAGACAGTATCGTTTGGGTTTATATCATTGGCATCGATAACACTGTTAACAGTAAACGTAGCCGCAGGTGCTGCTATCGAGATAAAAAAAGCGGTTAGAATACAAACGACCGTTAAACAGTTGCTCGCTAGAAATTGTTTGCATTGCGGCATCATCATACCTCCTTGTTATGATAGTGATACTTAACATGACTTCAAAAAGTATTATTAATTACAGTGACACAAAATCACAAAAAACAAAAGCGGCTTATAATTTATTTAATGAACATTGCAAAATATCGCATTCTAAAACCGCAATCAAAGCAATCAAAGGGTCAGATACCTAGAAACCGTTCTGATTTTCGATCGCCACCATGTCCTTTCGACGTTACTGCGCGCTCTATCTTTTTTTGAATGCGCTTTTTAAATTGATCATTACCTAATACCCAGGCCTTGTTAGTTGATTCTCGTATAGAGTCGAGTGTTGCTACTGATATTCTGTTCTGAAATAATTGCTTATAGGCAACTTGACGTTCACTATCTGTTTTACCAAGTCGTTTATATTCAAGTTGCATTGTTACTAATAAATTTTCTTTTCCAAGCGCATTACATGCATAGCTTGACCATGGATAGTCAGCAGGTCGTTTTACCATTTCTTGTGCTCTAACTGGATTCAGTTCAATGTAGCGCATACACGTTAATAAATAATGTGTTGTATCAATTAGTGTTGCTCTATAACGTCCTTCCCATAATGTTCCTGTTCTATTGTAACTGCTATTAAAATAGCGCACATAATACCCTGCTACGGATTGCATCATTTTACTAATTCCATTTTCTGTATGGGGTGTGACTAGTAAATGAACATGATTTGTCATTAATACATAAGCGTGAATATCACATTGGTGTTTTTGTGATGCCTCTAATAGCTTGTTAAGATAGCATCTGTAATCTTGTTCTTTTTTGAATATGTTTTGTCGATTGTTACCACGTTGGATGACGTGTTGTGGTTGTCCGGGGATTACGTAGCGAGGTAGTCGGGCCATGGTTTAGCTTTTTTTATTGTGTGAGTGGTATTAAGCTTACTGTATTTTATACTAATTTCAAGTAGTCTGACCCCTTGATTCGC
>CAYOHQ010000390.1:0-2929 GCA_964403805.1 uncultured Thioalkalispiraceae bacterium
TTTGGGTAGCTTGGGTTGTTGTTGCTTTAGCGTAAGATAATGATTAATAAATTCAGTTTTTTTAACTTTTCCCGTACTGTAGTCAGACCAATCCGGCCACAGGGTAAATAAATACACCGCATCCAATAGAATCAGGATTGCGATAATACGGGAAAACCAAATCAAATTTCGTTTGAGTCTTTTTCGATTCCGGCGACGGAAATAATTGAATTGTCTTAACAGGGCTAGCATTTAATAACTTACGTCTTGAAACCGAATTACTTTAGCAAAGAATGATTTGATAGTGTGGTGGTGGTTCGCAATTTAAGGTTATTTTTTTGGAAAAAAATACCCATCCAGATAAATCAGAATGGGTATTCATTTAAGTTGAATTAAAATTATGCTGCAGGTGTTTTGCGGTTTTTATCTAATTTACATGCAAAACAAATCGAGCAAAAGAACGGGGTTGCAACAATTGCCAATAATACGCCAGCAATTAATAAGTTATATAAAACGCCTGTTACTATTTCCATTATTGTTATCCTTTTATAAGTTGGTGTACGCAGATAAAAAGAAAAGGAAAAACACAGAAAGTAAAAAGATGCCGACAATAGTTTAATTATTTTATAAATAGTGGCTGCTTTTTACAAATATGATATCGACATCCTTTTCGGTTTCAAATCCTAAACAAGTAATGCTTAACAACACTTGTTCGTACTTTATTGGTAGAGTCAGTAGAGTTACTCTAAAATTATTTACAGATCATAGAGAGCTGTATATTTAATTTATAGAAGATATCACCACACAACGCCAGCAAAATGATAACAATAGTATTCGAAATATTTGATGGGCGATAAAAACACTATTATAAAGCATTATTCTAATATACTTTATGTTAATGTTAGCTTATTAGTATACTGTTAATTGCAGCCAATTTTAAAAATTTTATTCCGTATTTTTAATGTGGCATCATATGATCATCATGGTGATCGTGTTTCACAGTATAGCTAAGCATGAGATAAAGCGGTGTAGCGACTAATGTAATAATAAAAGCAGCGATGGCAGCAACGCTCAGTACACCTAAAAATAAATCCATAGCAATTTCCTCTTGTCATTAACCATAACTTTAGTTTAGTAAAATATAATCTGAGGGAATTGATATAGATCAATTAAATAGTTATGAATAGTTAAATTTTAAATTGTTACTTTCGGGAACTGTGCTCAATGTAATTTAAAATAGCCAATTACCTCCGCTAAAATACAACACTGCATAGGAAAGATTGTAGCCGCCGATCACCATAAATAATTCTGTGACAGTCAGGTCAGCTTAAAAAATATTGTTTAAGGCAACAAAGTAGGGCAATGCAAATGGCATTAGCGTCTAGTATGATGATGGTGCCAAATTTTTATCTGGCACGAATACAGTCTATAATCACGTCAATATTAGTTTATAATTGGCGTGAATATAGGATATAATCACGTCATGAAGACACTATGGAAACATCCCGATTGGCCTGAATTTCAATATTGCAAGCAAGGCTTTACTGACCGTGATAACAATTTTCGCCTTAAATCTGAACGACTGATGGGAACAATCGAAGCATTATCTGATAATTATCAAAGGGATACAATTATTGATTTAATGCTATCTGAAGCTGTAAAGACAAGCGAAATTGAAGGTGAAATACTCGATAGAGCGTCGGTTAGATCCTCGTTGCTAGCATTGGTTACGTCTGAGTCTAGAATGATGTCAACGAATCAGAAAGCAGCTGGTGCAGCTTCATTATTAGTCGATGTGCGTAACAACTGGTCCAAATCATTAACGCATACCATTCTTGGGCAATGGCAAACTATGGTTGTACCAGAACATCTTTCAAATTTAATTATGCGTGGTATCTATAGAACAGATCCTTCCCCTATGCAAATTGTCAGCGGTTTTTATGGACGTCATAAAATTCATTACGAAGCACCATCTGCAGTAGTTGTTCATGCAGAAATGAAAAAATTACTTAATTGGTATAATAAATCAAATCCATTAATTAGTGATGCCGATGTTCCTGGTATCGTTAGAGCCGGTATAGCGCATCTTTGGTTTGAAAAAATTCACCCATTTGACGATGGTAATGGTCGTGTTGGTAGGGCTATCGCCGATCACGCCTTGTCACAATATTTAGGTTATCCAACTATTGCTTGCTTATCGACTGCTATAGAAGTAAATAAGAAAAATTATTATTATGAGCTTGAACAAGCTGGATCTAATGATCTCAATATTGATAACTGGCTAAATTATTTTTCTGATACTGTAGATATCGCTCAAGATTTAGCAAAAGAGGAAGTTGATTTTGTTCTAAACAAAACACGATTTTATGATCGCTTTACTAATCAATTAAATGATAGACAAGCTAAAATGATATCTCGAATTTTTGATGAGGGACGTAAAGGATTTGATGGCGGAATATCAACTAAAAAATATGAGATAATCACGAAGTGCTCAAATAGAACAGCAAGTCGTGATTTATCTGATTTATTAAAAAAAAGGATTATAAAAGAATTACCAGGTGGTGGACGGTCTACTCGGTACGAATTAGTAAAGATAAAACCAGGTCAATAGTGTATCTCGATTAATGACAAATTAATGAGAGATACAGTATTTGTGGATGAATACGGTGATAGCTGATGAAATGGTTTTATATTTTCCTCTAGTTATTTACTAATAAATTGCTTACTAAAATCAACTGCAAAGAAATTAATATCGATCAGTTGAACAGTAATGAATAGTTAAATTTTAAATTGTTGCATCAATGTGCTGAGTTCAGCAGACAAACTATTGAGTTCAGAGCTGGCAACTGCTGTTTGATTCGCACCATTTGCAGTCTTTTCGCCGTGGTCACTTATTTTGGTAATATTTTGTTGATTTCTTCAGCTACCGCATTTTTTTCTTCAGTAATAA
>CAYOHQ010000391.1:0-2929 GCA_964403805.1 uncultured Thioalkalispiraceae bacterium
ATGTCAAATAAAAAGTTACCTTCTTTATTATTAGTGTTTGAAGTAATTAATTTACATTTAGCAATAAAAGCTCTTAAGAAAGAGGGTGCTACAACAGAGGAAATGGCTAAAATGTCACAAAATTATTGATTGCATCAATAGCATTACCTTTTTCAATAGTTGAAGCCTCAACAAAACTTATCGGTGATGAAAAAACTGCGAATGGTTTAGCAAGGATATTAGGAGCTGAAAGAGCAAAGAATTTAATATTCAGAAACGTCGATAAAGTTGGTTTTAAATCATTTAGTCTATTAACTAAAACAGGGATTGGTTTTGCCGGAGCCGGAGCAGTAATGTCTTTTTGGGATATGACGGATGCTATTCTTGATGATGATGATGATGCTGCAATAGCTTATGGTGTTCAAGTAGTAGCTGGGATTGGTTTAGCGCTATCTGGAATTGGTACCGGTCTTGCTGCCGGTGGTGCATCAACTGGCTTTTTAGTAATGCTCGGTCCATGGGGTTGGGCATTTTTAGCCGTCATTATTATTGCGGGTATCCTAGCTGCCTGGTTTACGGATTCTGAAATTGAAAAATGGGCAAAACATGGACCCTTTTCAGAAATTGATGATCGAATGACAGGGAATTATAAAGACAAGACAGCCATATTTGCTCACCAGTCATTACTTGCTTTATTGATGGCACCTCAAATAAAAATCAGCGATAAAAAAGATAGCGATCTAATTATGGTTGAAGTTTATGCTCCGGGATTTGAGCCAGGAAAAAGCACACTAACAATAGATGCAACCGTAAATATGAGTGATAGTAGCGAAGGTCGTGGTCCACGATTTAATAACAAAAAACAAATAGCATTAAATTTAATAGGCTGGAGTCCAATTATGGATAAAAAATTACCTACAGTTACACTAGGTATGCGATATATCTACCAACGGCCACTGATCTACAAATATGAACTAAATATGATTCATGCACGTGTTCAACATATCACTAAAGACAGTTATATTATACCCATGAAAGCTAGCAATAAAAATCAGGAAAGTGCTGATCCAACTGTCATTGATAGCAAAATAAATGGCTGGGCTTATGCTGAACCAATAATAATTGCAAATAAATCTAAATAAAGTTAAAACGATCCTCATGACAACTGATTATTATAGTACAACTGCATATAACTCTACAAATAAGCGACCTCAAGCTGTATTAGATCGCCCAGACATGAATTTGGCAGAAAAAACCATTCGAAAGCATCCACTTTCAATAGAAGCAAGTCAATGTAGAGAATATCTTGGTCGTTCTTCCAGTTTGAGTTTTATCATGCAAATGAAAAATATGAATCAATCAAAACTAACTGAACTACTTGATTTAAATTTACATGAATATTTTCAGTGGGCTACCAGTAAAAATAAAGCAGTTATGGTGGAATCTATTGTGGGTGTTGCCGCATATTTTTGGATTGTCGCTGCTATCTTTGCTACACCGATACTTGGCTTAGTTGGTGGATTTAATTTAATATGGTTAAATGTAACAATATTCTTTGTTGGTGTACCTTTATTTATTTGGTTACTAGGGAAATATGCATTAAAACATGGCTGGGTAAAAAATGAAAACAACATCATGTTCAATCGACGAACTGGATTAATCACCTTTCCCTGGCATGACGAAATGGTGAGTCTACCATTTGATGAATTTGATGCTTACGCATCGGCGTCAACAACCGTTGCTGCAAGTACAAATATGTTTTTACGACTTGCCCATCGTTATTCTGATAAAAATATTGTTTGTCCTTCATCCTTTAGCCAGAGTTGGTCGCTCAATGCCGAGTGGGAAGAAATTCAGCACTTTATGGATATTTCCAAACCCTTACCGGATATCCCCACCTATGATTTTGCACGTGAAAATGATCCAGTATCTGCAGCCTACGATAAAAAATATAATCGTCCAAGAGATTATTGGAAGAATTGCGATCTGAAAAAATTTCAAGAAATGGAATTAGCATCGATAAAAGCAGGTGAAACCTTTCCATGGGGACAAACAAGAGCGCAAGCAATTCAGTCTGGTTGGAAATCATCAGGTTTCGGTGAAGGGGATTGGCGTGAACCTAATAAAGATGATGCTGCATAAAAGTAATAAAATTATTTACCTTTGAAGATGTAGTATTGAACATTATAATGACTACATCATAAATTTATTCACAAAATTTAGTATTTTCGATAAATGCAATAATATAATTAACTAGTTACAATTACTGTACCCTAATAACTATGTAGTATATAAAATAATGTTAGAACTCGGACACTATTCAGCTACTGCATTTGATAGTACTAAAGCGGTTTCCATAAAACTAGCACCGGATAAAAAAACCTTTGCTCAACGATCTACAGAATCCCATTCCTTGGAAGGTAAAGGAGTAGAGTGTGGTGAATTTTGCGCAATACAAAACATGCGCGCAATAGAGTTTTTAAATGATATTAGTCCAGAAGCAATTACAGAACGAGAATTACCCGGTCAAGAGTATATAGTTTGGTCTGGGCTTAAGAATCCAAGGGTTAAAGTAACTTTAATTACTTGGTTTGCTGGTTTTATTCTTTTATGTGGAGGTATTCCAACTATAATTCTCTCACTGTTTATTAGTGGTTTTGATAAAGATTCGTTTGAACTATTATTTATAGTCGTAATAATGCCATATTTAATTTACAAACTCGGCAAAACAGCCCTCCGCAAAAACTGGGTCAAAGACAAACACAACACTGAAATCAATCGCCGTACCGAAATGGTCACATTCACCTGGGGAAAAAAACGTGTCAGTTACCCATTTGTTGAATTTGATACCGCCATGCAATCCGTAGTCGATAGAACCGGAATTATTCGATATCACTTAATATTAATGCACCGTTACATAGGTAATTTTTGTCGAGAACCCGGTGGTGAG
>CAYOHQ010000392.1:0-2903 GCA_964403805.1 uncultured Thioalkalispiraceae bacterium
TATTCTCTTTTCAATATCTAAAAATAGTATGTCGGCCTGCCATAAATACAAAATATATAGCAGACCAAATTTCTATTTATTCAATTGTGTTATTTACCACCAGTACCCTGCTCGCCATTAGCCTTAGCCGCCCTTAATACAGGATAATGCTGAATGAAAACATTATCATATTTTGCGTTAGGTGTGTGGCATGACAAGCAGGCACTATCAGGCAAAACTGTTGCAACTTTTTTTAATCCTCTATAATCCTTGTTAGTAAATCGAAAGAATCCCCAGTTACCAGCCGCTTTTGAAAAGTGTTTCGTACTTTTCACCATTGCCTCTAATCCAAGATATTCACCCATAAAGTAACCATTCCCACTAAACGATTTTTTACTACCAACACTGACCAGCTCTTTGACAATAATGGTACCATCACGAAAATGGCCTGTTTTTTTCCACTCAGCCCAACTCACAGGATCAATATAAACATTATGAAACTCCGGAAATGCTGCCTTACCATCATTCAGATCATTCGGTGTAACAGGAGCACCAACATAAATCCACTCTCTATAACCTGATGGTCGTTCAAGCTCATTATTGTTATTAAATTTTGCAAGACTGTTATCTGCAATAACAGGATTAACTAGTAATGACTGTAATACCAGTAACAATCCAAAAACAGATAATGGACGAAAAAATGCAGTATATTTCATTTTAAAATTCTCCTAAATTAATTGACATAGTTGCCTGCGGCCCATTGGGCACACTATTATATTGACAGATTAAACGATACTTATGGTATCATTTAGTATCAATAACAATACTTGGAGTATCGAAATGGAAGACCGATTGATATCGCTATTAAATTGTTTCGAGCTCAGAGCACGGGTGTTTCAAGCAGGGGCATTGTGTAATTCTGCAAATTTTGATGCTCAAGATGGATTGGGATACATTCATGTTCTAAATAATGGCATGTTGAAAGTTGAAAACAAGACTCAAACAGATTTCTCATTATCCGAGCCCAGTCTTTTCTTTTACATGAATCCAATAAGCCATCGTTTAATTCCGCAAGATGATAAAGTCGACATGGTATGCGCTTCTTTTGATTTTGGAGCAGGATTAAGAAATCCACTACTACAGGCAATACCTGAGGTTGTAATACTAAAACTAAAAGATACACCGACACTTCTCACATCTTTGGATTTTTTATTTACCGAAGCTCTTCAACAACACTGTGGTCGACAGGCGATACTTGATCGATTAATCGAAATAATTATTATTCAATTATTACGTGATTTAATGAATGAAAACAGATTACATGCAGGTCTACTCGCCGGGCTTTCTGATCCAAAATTAGCAAAAGCCATAAATTCTATTCATTCTAATCCTGCCAGTAACTGGACCCTGGATAGTCTTGCAAATGAAGCAGGTATGTCACGTGCACGCTTTGCAACAAAGTTTCGTGACATAGTAGGATTAACACCAGGAAACTATTTAGCTGAATGGCGAGTTGGGGTTGCTCAATCATTATTGCGAAAAGGAAAATCCGTTCAACTAGTTGCTGATGACGTTGGTTATGGAAGTGCTAGTGCCCTGTCAAGAGTGTTTACAGCACAGGTTGGTGTTTCACCGACTGAATGGAAAAAACAAAATAACTAATATTTAAACATTAATATCCTCTCCTTCCCGAAGAGGATAATTAGAATTGATTCTATTGGTAATATGCCGGTGATAAATTTAAAGAATCAAAAAATGGTTTGTCATGTTGTATCCATAATTTTGCATTTAATTTATCTAATAAATTATCAATTAATACAAATGAATGGACTGTTTCCCTTTTCGTAGCATTAAATACCGGGATACCATAATTAATACGATTATCCTGAAAATGATATAAATCTCCTGATAAAATAATTTTTCCCGTTTGTGGTAAATCGATATACAGAGATTGATGCCCCGGGGTATGCCCAGGAGTTGAGACTATAACAACGGATTTATCATTAAATACATCATAATGTCCTTCAATAGGCATTTCATTGTCTTGAAGTAATTCATAATCACTCGGTGAAAAACCAAGAGCTTCTCCTTCAGGACTAAATGCAATAGCAAGTTCATTTTTCTGAATTAACCACTTAGCATTCAAAAAATATTGCGCATTACCCGTATGGTCACTGTGTAAATGTGACAATGCGATATAATCTACCGATAGAGGATCAATTCCAATTTCTTCAAATTGTGATTTAAGTGTTCGAGTGACAGAAATTTTAAATAAACCATTCGCAATTTCAATGCCACCTGCTTGTGTAACTAAGGTATCGGGTAATCCACTATCCCAGAATAATGTTCCTTTTGGATGCACTATTAGATAACAAGCATCGGAGAATACTTTAACTGTTCCTTTAGATATAGCCGGATTAAAAACAGAAAGATCTCTAACCTCTATTTCTCCACAATCGAAAACATACAGTTTAAGTTCAACTTGTGCCGGTTCACCAAGCTCATCGAGTTTAAAAACATCATCTGCATTACAAATCCCTATTGACAAAAAGGAAACTAAAAAAAATAATTGCAGATAATTTCTAAACCGGATTTTAATAAATTGAAATTTCATTTCAACAACTCCTTTTAGTTGACTATAGTATTATGGTAAATAATTCTTGGTAAAAAAATAGTGTTGTGCAATAGAATTCGAATACATTAAACAGCAATTAAAAATAAAATACGATTATTAATAATAATTGTCAAATTTGTTTTTGTAACTAAGATGTAACAACCAGAGTTTTCAATGCTTACACATTCAATAGGAATAAAAAGCTCAAATGAAAAAGACTTAATGAATATAAATTAAATGAATAATTTATTTATATTACGTGTTCTTAATAAATAAGAAATAAAAAAGACAAAACCAAAAAAAAAAAGAA
>CAYOHQ010000393.1:0-2897 GCA_964403805.1 uncultured Thioalkalispiraceae bacterium
TCGCGTGCATCGTCATAATCGATTTTTTCGTTAGTATTCTTACCTTCAACATATTCCTCCAAAGCAGTATGAATATTGCCATGCGACCCGTCATCTTTCCCTGTCCCTTCAAGACACACAACTGGTGCCGTACCTTTAGCATACCCTTTACAGTCACTTTTAGTCATGTAGGTATTCGGAATAATATGATGCCCGGTTTGTCCATGACAACAACCGCCATCTTGTTTTAATTTACTACTGCTTTGTGTATAGGTGACAAGTTGGCATTTACGAGCGCGAATACACGGATTAAACGTGGCTAAATTTTTCTGCACATCGGCCATTATTGTTGTTGCTTCACTTTTATCAAAATTTTCAATTACAAAGGGTGTTGCATTATATAAATTCATTAGTTAATTTTTACCGATCCACCTTTGATGCGATTAGGACCATAAGCCTGGCTATTGATGTGCATTCCTTGGATGTTTATTGTGCCTTCTTTACTTAGTTCAATTCTTGATGATCCGCATGTTAATACGATGCCGGTTTCGGATTGAATAACAAGCGGTGTTTCGTTTTCCAAACTTGTTTCAATTGATAGTGGGGCTTGTATTAATCCGGTAATAATGGGGTCGTCTGGATTACCCTGGTTAAAATTAATAACACATTTTTGTCCGACAGCATTACTATTAAGTGCGACTGTGGTTTCGGCTTTGAGATTATAGTCTTTATTTTCTATAACAAAATGAATAATCGCATACCCCTGTTGATCAAATTTTGTTATGCATCCAATGAGTGAATGAGGATATCGCTTATCGTACCGTACTGTATTTTGGTCAGGTACAGCATCTATTTTTTGATTTAAGAGTTTATCCAAAAAGGGTTGATCTAATTCAGAAATTTCATCCATTTCGTGATCACATTCTACTGTTATAGGTTCATCCATTATATATTTCCTGGTATCGGGTTGTTACAGTTAGTTAAATTTTTTTTATAAAAAAGCATCCGGAATGGGCATGATAATTTTTCCGATGATTTGCTCCCATTTCTCGCCATCAAAGACTACCGCTTGATTGGCTCCATACGATAATAGTGCTTCATCACAGGCGGTAACATTGCGAAAGGAATATTGATGGACACCGTCTTCCGGGAATTGATATTCTTCTACCTTGCCGTCTTTGTCGATTGTGTACAGTCCATACGATACGCCAATGTAAACTTTGCCTTTGAACCAGGCGAGTGAATGGATAATATCCAAAATCGGGGTCTTTAGCAGTTGCCATTGTTCGCCGTTGTCTTTGTCATAGCGGCCTTTGAGGACTTTGCCTAAGGCTCCTGCAAGATAAACGTAGCCATCGGGGGCGCATAATACGGCTTTCATATTAAAATTGGTGGGTGGATCGAGTCGTTGCCAGCGCTGTCCATCGTAGTGCCAGAGATCAGCACCATCACCACAAGCATAGATATCATTCTGGCTGAAACCGTCGACGGATAAAAATCCGACATCAACCGTGACCATGGATTTTTTTTGTTTAATGCGCTTCGCTAGTTCCGCATGCAAATTGGGGTGTTCGGTTTCATCGCTTAAGTCGCGCCATTGTTGTTTGCCGGTGCGCAGGTATAATTTTCTAAATCGTCCGAACATGTAGATGTCGTTGTCGATTTTTTTACAGCCCCAGATGCCACGTTGCATGCTGTTGGTGGAACTGGGGAGTATTTCCCAACTGGATTTGTCTAGCCATTTTACATCGGAAGCAAATTCAAAAGTGCGTGCAAACGATTGACACACAATTGTAGGTTGATTTTCATCACCCATACTTGCAATATATGCTCTTGATATACCTTCTCCCCATGCTTTAGCAACAACGCCATGTTTTTCTTTATGAAAATTTTTGTTAAACAAAATAAACTCTGTTGCTAATTCTGAATCATCCAATAAATCGCCTTCTTCACCACCATTATCTTTAGTAACAAAGACGAAGCGATTTTTTGATGAGATCACGGCGTATATAATTGAGTAACCCTCCAGTAGATTTTCAAATCGTTCCAAAGATTTTTTACTTAACATTAAACATCCCTACTTTATTATACTATATTATCTAATTAATTCTTTATTTGGATTAACAATCTGTTTAAAATTCAACTCCGGATTATTTTTTCCACCACACACCTTATCCCGGTAGTTATCCAGTTGTGCTGCTAAACATTTTTTACTGCAACTGCTTAATGGAAATGCTTCTCGATGTGAATTGACTGCAGCATCGCGTGCATCGTCATAATCGATTTTTTCGTTAGTATTCTTACCTTCAACATATTCCTCCAAAGCAGTATGAATATTGCCATGCGACCCGTCATCTTTCCCTGTCCCTTCAAGACACACAACTGGTGCCGTACCTTTAGCATACCCTTTACAGTCACTTTTAGTCATGTAGGTATTCGGAATAATATGATGCCCGGTTTGTCCATGACAACAACCGCCATCTTGTTTTAATTTACTACTGCTTTGTGTATAGGTGACAAGTTGGCATTTACGAGCGCGAATACACGGATTAAACGTGGCTAAATTTTTCTGCACATCGGCCATTATTGTTGTTGCTTCACTTTTATCAAAATTTTCAATTACAAAGGGTGTTGCATTATATAAATTCATTAGTTAATTTTTACCGATCCACCTTTGATGCGATTAGGACCATAAGCCTGGCTATTGATGTGCATTCCTTGGATGTTTATTGTGCCTTCTTTACTTAGTTCAATTCTTGATGATCCGCATGTTAATACGATGCCGGTTTCGGATTGAATAACAAGCGGTGTTTCGTTTTCCAAACTTGTTTCAATTGATAGTGGGGCTTGTATTAATCCGGTAATAATGGGGTCGTCTGGATTACCCTGGTTAAAATTAATAACACATTTTTGTCCGA
>CAYOHQ010000394.1:0-2892 GCA_964403805.1 uncultured Thioalkalispiraceae bacterium
CCAACTGATACCGCGATACTCAACCCTGCGAGTTCCTGGAAACTGTTATTAAAATTCCATGATATTGAACAATACAGATTACTCCCGATTGGTGAAACCCACGGTTTACCACGTCGTCCTTTACCTTTAGATTGATATTCAGCTAAACATACCTGACACGATGAATGATTATATTTATTCAGTTTAGTTTCAGATATTAAATAATCATTCGTCGAATCAATACTAAAAAAAATATCTATTTTATTAATTGCATGATTTGTAACATCAGAAAGATTTTTATTGATTAAATCTACAGCTAACAACTCGAGTTGATGTGCTAAGCGGTAACCTCGCCCACGGACTGAAAAAATATCTGCATTATAGTCTACTTTTAATCCCTTTATCGCCTTCCATATCGCGCTTCGACTACAGTGTAATTGCGCGCCTAGTTCAGTTCCAGAATGAAACTGCCCATCACAGAGTATTTTAAATAATTCGATTTTAAACATATAGTATAAGTGTAACAGCACATTGATGAATATATAATACTTGAGTAAAATATAATTTATGTCCAGTTCACCAGCCTCATATAAAGTTGCAAAATATTTTCCTCTGGCTAATGGTAAATACGAAGTTAAGCCCGGATTATTTTCCTTAGGGCATGATTTTGGAAACAAAAAACAGGATACATATGTATTTCAAATTGACAAAAATTTTGCATCTTATAGAAAAAATAAACTAAATGCACATAACGAACAACTGTCTAAATATTTTTGTACTACTCAATTCTCACTAAGCCAACAACAATATATCACTCATTTTCTAATAAATACCCTATGTCACGAATATCCTGAATTTTTTACTCTTACCAAAAATAAGAATACATTAAAATTAAAATGTATTATAACTGAAGAAGAACTTCTATTTTCCTATCAATATGATTTAATCAATCCAACAAAAAATTATTACACTAACAGTATTGATGCAGTAATGATGCAAATTCAGGAAGATATTGCGGTTATAACTGAAGATAATTTTATCTCCTGCTTACATTTAATGGCGCCGAATTTCTGGTCTGCAGCAGATAAAGTAGGTAAAAATTTTAGTGCAATTCATCAGGCGGTTGCGGGTATCGATACTATTACTAAAAAATCAAATACTATTATTCAAGCTATGATATATAAAGGGCCCTATGTTCGTTTTGCATGGGGCGTCTGCTGTGATAACCTGTTAAATCATTTCACAAGTGAACATTCTAAAACGAAAATAAAATTTCCTGTTGCAGATTCAGGTCGATACTTTAACCCACAAAATCCTTCTTTATTTTTACGTGTTGAACGACAAACAATTAATGGCTTTGCTGAAATTAAATCTGCCATTTTCACGATTCGCACTTACCTTTACAATGTAACAGAACTCAACAAAGCTGAACTTCAAAATATTATAGATGCCATAGAATCGATGACAGAAAAACAATTAGAATATAAAGGATTAAAAACGAATAAATCGGCTATTATTAAATGGTTATTAACACTTATATAATGTATAAATAGATTGCCATGAACGAAAATAACATTATCGATAAAACATCTATAAAACAATCTATTGAAGTTTATCCCAACGAGCCTCTTTGGAAACGAGTACCAACTCATGATGAGCAAGGAAAGATACTAGCAGATTTTATGATGATAATTCCAGGGCTTAATAAATCGAATCAACTGGAATTTCTTGATACAATTAATTCATTAAATTTACTTTTTACTCAATATAATAAGTATGTAGTATTTATTGACTTAAATGTAAAATTAAATCTACTTTGGGTAAGTGTTAAGAGCCAGCCTGGAATTTGCCTTGAACTACCAACCATGATTAAAAATATTATTCCAAAAGCATTATTAGTTGCGAGTAAACATTAGAATTATTCAGTACTAATTTTTAAATTTAATATTTTAGGAACATCTTCATGTTTATAAAATTTTAAATTTTCTATCGATACTGGTTCAAGAGGATGAACTTTAACGATAATCTTATCTGGTTTGTTAATGAATTTTTTTAGTGCCTTGAGATCGGAACTTTCAAGAATGATTTTATTTTTAGCCAAGTAATGTTCAAGTTGTTTTGCTATTTCGGTTCGGTATTCCTCTACTCCCCTACTGTCTTTTTCAGCAAACCGTTTTAATAGTCGATTAGTGTAAGAGTCATCATCAAACATTAAGCTGATTTTATTTATTTTTAAATCAGCGCTCATCGCTTTCATTCCGGGTACAAAACCAATGACATCCAGCAAAAAATCCAACTCACCCAATTCTTTGATATTTTCACGAAGACGTAGCTTAACACTGCCGAATTCTTTTCTATAAGAAAATTCAAACTTTATGTCGGTGCTAATCTTGTCATAGCCCAATTTTTCAAGGTTATTTGAAAATTTATATAATTCGCTATAACCTAATTCTTTAACAAATACGGGAATATCATCATCAGTCACTTCATTTAAATACCGCGTATCAAACCGTACATCTTCCAGAATAATTGATAAATTTGAGGGAATTTTATTACTTTTTTCTTTTTCAAAAGACGATAAAGTAACTTTACCAAACGTTAATACTTCGTCACCATTAAATGAAGTCAAGCGCAATCCTTTTACGCCAACTGAACCAAAAACCGAAGTACTAATACCATTGTAATCAACATTGATAAAAGATCTCATCGGGAGAATTAATTCATCTATTTGTTGCTTGGCACTATAATGCATGAAGCCCTTTATTGCGCCAAAAACAACGAATATCATCATAATTACTGAAACTACACTATTTCTAACGGACATACTGTTAACCATATATTAATATTTCATAATTTACTGATTTAGATTCGATAAAACTGGCTTAAAAATAGTAGCCTACTACACGATCATTT
>CAYOHQ010000395.1:0-2869 GCA_964403805.1 uncultured Thioalkalispiraceae bacterium
CAAGAGGGATTGTACCTACCCTGAAATAATTAACACCTCAAAAAGACAAGACTGAGGTGAGAGATGAAGAAAGAAAAACACAGTACCTATAATTATCAATTTAAACACACAGCGGTGAGCGTATCGAATCATGCTGAAATACAATCACAAGATGTAGCAGAAGCATTATCAATACATCCGTTTATGTTGTCACGATGGAGAAAACTAATGCGAGATGAAGTACTAGCAGATAACGATACCGTTATGGCTCATGCAAAGTTAACCAAGAAGGCATACGCTGTGGACGGCATAGAGTCACTAGACTCATGCGAGAAAACAATATTGTAGGATTAAAAGCAAAACGGTTTAATAATCATTATTTTTGACATTTAAGATCAAAAAACTGTACTAATTTATTAATACAGAAAAGACGCGACATCGAATAATCAAGTTTGGGTCGGTGATAGTACCTTCATTCGAGTTAACAAAGAAGCAATAGCATATATCATTGAATACATTTACTTATTATAATAATGAACGTATACATTCGAGAATTAACTACTTAACACCAGTGGAATGTGAACTAATGGTGGCGTAACATGGGTGTTAACTATTTTAAGGTATGGTCAATTAATTTACAGCAGCTAGTTTACCCCTCGGAACAAAGCGTTAGGGCAATTATCAACAATCTAAAATGGGAGTATCATGCATAAAAGACACAGAATACAATTTCCAAAACCTGAATTATCCAATCTGAATCAAGACGAAGCATATTTTTATCTTCAAGGATCTGGAGGGCACCGTAAAATCAGGTTTCATGACTACGAAGAAATTTACCAGGTACAGGGTCTGTATGAACAGATATTTTATGATCGTTTAAAGTGCACATCCCCTACTAAAGTAGCAACGATTCTTGAATCTGCTGTAAAGCAATCACAAGATAATTTCTCGGAACTACGCGTGTTAGATCTGGGTGCCGGTAATGGCATGATGGGTGAGGAATTAAAAAAACATGGATTGTCTCGTTTGATAGGAGTGGACATTATTCAAGAAGCGTATGATGCTACTATCAGAGATAGACCAGGTTTGTATGATGCTTATTACATAGAAGATTTCACTCGATTAAATGAAGAAAAAAAAGCAGATATTGCGTCATGGCAGTGTGATTGTATGGTTACAGTCGCAGCTTTGGGTTTTGGGGATATTCCAACAAAAGCATTTATAGAAGCATTTAATATTATTAATGCAGAAGGGTGGGTTGCATTTAATATAAAAGAATCCTTTTTTGATAATACCGATAATTCAGGGTTTTCAACTATGATTCGAGAATTAATTTTTTCAGAATATCTTGATATATATCATATTGAACGATATCGACATAGGTTATCAATTGAAGGTGAACCACTTTATTATTTTGCAATTGCTGGCCGGAAAAATTTCGATGTGCCTGTAGAATTTCTTCAATCAAAAAGTATTATAACATAACAAAAATTAACCAGGATTCATTTTTCATAGGCCAAAAAACGGTCATTGGAAAATGAACCTGTTAATTAAACATTATCTTATCAAGGAGGATATATGTGTTTATTTCGTATTAGTAAATATCGATGCCAGGGGGTAATAATTTTTTTATTCAGTTTTCTGTATTCCTGTGGTGGTGGAGATAATTCAACCTCGCCAAGAGGAGCCTACAAAATGACTATAAATCAAGAACAAAATATTACATTTACTGATGCAAAAATTAAAATTATAATTTATGGTTCTCATAATACAGTGCAAGATAATTCTGCTACAGTCGTATCTGAAACTATCATGAATATTGAAAAATTACCTTCCACTATACTTTTATCTTGGCCTGATAATGCATATAAATTAATTGATAACCCACCGGTCAAATCTAAAGAAAATGCACTATATTATTTCTCAATAAGTATTGATGAGAATAATGATGGATTACTTTGTAGTAACGATTATCGGCAGGATTATTCGAAAACACCTTTTTACACCATAAATTCTAAACCATCAGGAATTACAGATATTTATATGACTCTTCAAACAAATAATACTTGTTATAATTTCTAAGATAATTATGCGTCCATTTGCATTGCAGGTTAACCACACACTCAAGTGGTTATCCAAGCCCCTTTGCTTAAAGTTACATTCTAATAAATACTAAATTCAATTTTCTACTGACTATAAAAGATGCTTTTGTAGTAATTGTGGTTCAAATCTAGGTGAAATTTTATCAAATGAGAAAGAAGTTCCGATGGCTGGAAATATATTAAACTCCGATCCCGGTCTTAATGTTTTTATTTCATGAACATATAATTTCAAAACCGTCATGGCAATTGTTACATGATGGTGCGACATTATTTGAGGGAAATCCTAATTTAGCCTAGCAGAGGGTTCCAGTTGAATTAAAATTCAGTGATTGAGCTAGGTGTTTGGTGGTCTGCTATTACAAATAAATGCAATTGGCGGATTAAATAAATTTAACCTGTGTGCCAGTCCTAACGAGGCTGTAGAAAAACGCATCTACAATGCGTCATAATTTGTAAATTGAATTTTTTTAAAAACAAATACCCGTATTTTTCTATTCATGATTCAATTTCTATTAGATTGCACACTATCATGCTGTTAATTGCCCGTAATTGGCTAATTTCTCGATATTATGGACAATACAATAAAGCTTCCATTGACACTGTACTTTCTTTTTCGTTCTCAAACTAAATCGATTGAGTTTCTTGTTAAAACCGATATTGCCAAAAACAGGTTCAACCACTGACATTCGATGACTGTAGATCAATTTACCCTCATCACTATCGACTCGGGGCTTCATCCAATCAGTGTACTGTGTGGTTCTCTTCTTTCCTATAATAAACGATACCTG
>CAYOHQ010000396.1:0-2859 GCA_964403805.1 uncultured Thioalkalispiraceae bacterium
CAATACGCTCGCTGGGTCTGCTCCAACTAATATTTGGGACCACAAGTAAATTTAACAATAAAAAAAGAAATACAATTTTATTTACTCTATTATTTATTAACATTTATATTTACCATTAAAAGTTAAAACGCAAACTGGTCCGGGCAATATAATCATTTTCCAAAGCCGTGCCATTTAAATTTTGTGATGTGGGTATTTGAATTGAAGCTTCGGCAATCCACCTCTTGGTGACGTATTGAATACCCGGGCTTATAAATAATCGTGTACCATTTGAATTGTTATCTGATACACCGTTAACTTTGTTATTGGCCTGATTAATTAAATTCATTTCCAGTACACCGTATAAATAATCCGGAATACTACTAGTAACATTACTACGCCATAATCGATATTGTAACGAGCCGTCAAAGCGAGCTACATCACCGGCTTCAAAACCATTCGATTCATTATTAAAACGATAACTTAGTTGTGTATCGATTTGATATTTCAATGTTTGCCAGGTTAAAACCACGCCAGAAAAATAATCCCATGATCCTGTGGCAACTTGAACTGGTGGTGGTAATGTTCCTAATGTATCACTGGCGTTATCTTTCCCTGTAGGTGCTTTTAAACCAATAAATGGCGCAACGCGAAAAGTTTTGCCAAGTTGATTTTGTTGATAGGCACTGTAGCGAGTGAAAACCGTTAAATCGCCGAGGCCACTATTGTTGCGGTTTACCGTTTTGCCAGAAGAATTCAATGTTAAATTGATATCGCGATAAGGTAGTATTCCAAATACAGCCCATTGACGATTTATACCATAGCCCAGTGCCGTGACGGCTGCTTTTTCTGTTCGGTCGCGATTGGCTCCAGACGGATCATCACCCGATTGATTTACAATTAATTGTTCGCGAATAAGATATTCACCTTTGGCTACGGGTAATGCAGTATTAAACGTAATGGGAGCAGCATTTATCGAACCTCCCATCAGCAGTAAAACAGTTATTACTGTAGATTTTATACTATGCTGGTATGGCGCATGCTTTATATTAATAAACATATTTATTTTCATTGACCGTTACACATCCAACCAAATACGAATTGGTAGTAACATATAGGCTGCAAAAAAACCAATGCTCCAGATAGTCACTGAAGTCCAGTAAATTCGTTTATTCCATTTAAATGCAGTATCACAAGCTTGCCCTAATTCCTTATCGGTAGGACAGGCGCGACCCGGACGAAACATCAGCCAACCGGAGACCAGTAGCATACTACCTGAAAAAATGAACACCCAGATTTTATACTGTGTTAGTGTGATTAAAAAAGGAAAAGTGCTGGTCATGGCCACAACTGTCGCTCCCATACCCAAGGTTACAAAGATGATGGGCAGTGCACAACATAACAAGGTTCCTGTTGTGGTAAATAAAGTAAAAACGGTCACGCTTTTCTCTTTCATATTAGAACGACTAACGGTATTACTGGTATTCATTATAATTTCTCCAAAATAGTAAATTCAAAGCGTACTTAAATTACAATGTTGATTTTTTCATACTACGGTAAGTGAAACCTGAATCATTAAATAATTTTTTCATTTGTTCTTCGGTTAGTTCTTTACCGTCAGTCACATTGACTTTAACCAGGCCTTTATCAAGATCAACATCGATTTTACTGGTACCGTCAATGGCCTTTAGTTTTTTCTCAATACCATAGGCGCAGAATGGGCAGGCTAGACCATCAACCCGCATTTCATAGTGAGTGCCAGCGGCAAAAACTGACTGTAAAAATAATAAACCGAATAAACCTGCTAAAATTTGCTTTTTCATTGTTCTACTCCAATATAAAAATAGTTAAAAATACTTCTGTGTTGTTAATAAAAATTGTTTTATAAGTGCCATTCAAATGACATTTTGGCACGGTAATCCGATTCTTGTTGCGAACCATTTAAATCCTGATAAACGGGAATTTGCACACCGGCTTTAATGGCAAAATTGCGTTGTGTCCAAAAAATACCGGGTGATATAAATACTTCGGTACCGCCGGTATTGAATAGTTCAGCACCACTTAGTTCAGCACGCTGTCCGATTTCACTATTGAGCTCAAGTAGCCAGACGATATCCGTTTCTCGATATCCGGCAGGATTGGGTCTGATACCACCGACAAAGTCGATCAATATTTTATCGCCCCGATCAACGCCGGCATCATTGGTACCGTTATAACGGTATCGGGCACTTGCCCAGCGATACCATTTTCGTCCTTCATAACCATAGGTAAGACCCAGGATTGAATCCGTAGTTCCTTTATCAAGCGCCGGGTTTTTATTACTGGCTGCTGTGTCGGTAATCACTTTAAGTAATACAGCAGCAGATTCCTGAAGCGCTAATGAATCCTGCCGCCAAAAGCGGTACTTGGTAAAAACAGCTATATCACCATTACCGTTGCTGCTATCGCTACCTTCTTCTTTAAATTCATAGGGTAAATCGACGCCTACAGCCCAATCACCGGTTAAACCGTAGGTAAGTTCAAATGCGATGGCTTTTTCTTTGTCATCACCGGCTTTCTCGGATTCCAGCTCAACTGCCGTCTCAAAACCATTCTTAAACAATACGTGGGGGCCAATTCCGAATATGGGGTCGTGTGCCATAACTGGTGTGCTGGTAATGGCTAATAACACTACTATACCTATGGTTTTAAGTTTCTGGTGGAACATAAAGCAATCTCCTGTGTTTTTCTGCTGTTATTACTTATGACTGTCTGGACTCAGGTCCAGGTTCAATCAAAATTACACTAATTTGTAAATCTGGATAAATTGTACAGTCTGGAGTTAACTCCAGGTCAAGGCTTATTTTAATTTTATTTTGCTACACCTTATATAAGGTGTAT
>CAYOHQ010000397.1:0-2859 GCA_964403805.1 uncultured Thioalkalispiraceae bacterium
CTTACAGGGACGTATTTACAGCGTGTCTTGAAACTCGCTTGCACCTTCACTGATCGGTTTTAATCCTCAATTGTAGGTCAAGTTGGATAGGGATTAGGAATAGTTATTTAGGTTGATAGGTACCGGAATGACTGTGTATTTTTTGATTTTGCTTATTTATTAGACGTGTTTCATTGCAAGGCTTCGGTAAATCCGATAGCCTTAGCCCTACTTTTTTACTAAAGAATTGAATTAGCACGACATCACGCTTATGCAGTCCCCAAACACAATGGAATTGGAGTTATCAGGCCAGGATTGGCAATTATCAGTGCACGATCTAAGCTGTTTCCGCGACGATCGTGAATTATTTAAAAATCTGAATTTTACCCTGAAATCCGGCCAGGCGTTATTTATTGAAGGACGCAATGGTTCCGGTAAAACCTCTTTGATTCGAATTTTAACCGGCTTACGCCAACCAGAAGATGGTGAAGTGGCTTGGTGTGGAGAGAATATCACACGCCTGGGACATGAATATTGTCGCCATTTTGTCTATGTCGGCCATTTAAATGGTGTTAAAGAGAATCTAACCGTACATGAAAACCTTAAAATGGCGCGGGTTCTGGGGCAAACATCATCGGGGATGCCATTAACCGAAGCATTGGCTCAAGTGCATTTAACCCATTTTGAAGATTCCATGGTGCACACCTTGTCTGCAGGCCAACATCGACGTTTGGCATTGGCACGCATGCTTGTTATTGGTAGCCCATTGTGGATTATGGATGAGCCATTTACCGCGCTGGATAAATACGGTGTTGAGTTGTTTGAACGCTTATTAAAAACACACACTGATAATGGTGGTATGGCAGTGATGACATCACATCATGATATGAATTTGAACGATGTTGATGTTAAGGTGCTTACAATCGGAAAATGAAAAAAATATCTTATATATCAGTATTTTATCACTTATTACGGCGCGACTTAATGCTCGGTTTCAGGCGCCCTGCGGAACTTGTTAATCCAATATTGTTCTTTACTATAGTGATCATTTTGTTTCCATTGGGAATTGGGCCAAAAACGAATCTATTAATGACCATGGCACCGGGTGTGATCTGGGTGGCTGCATTATTGTCCTGTTTATTGTCACTTGAGAGCATGTTCCGTTCCGATTTTGAGGACGGGTCGCTTGAACAATTGGTGCTAAGTCCGCATCCTGTGGCTTTGTTAGTATTAGCTAAAGTAACGGCACATTGGTTAATGACAGGTCTGCCACTCGTGGTAGTATCACCCTTACTGGCCGTATTTTTAGGAATGCCCTCAGATGGTATGGGGATATTAGTTTTAACATTATTAATTGGTACTCCAGTATTAACGCTAATTGGAGCAATTGGAGTGGCGTTAATAATTGGCTTACGCAACGGTGGAATCATATTATCTCTGTTGGTTTTGCCGCTTTATGTACCGGTATTAATATTTGCAACCAGTGCTATCGATGCCAATATTTCAGGCTTTGCGGTTAGTGCTCAAATTAATATGTTGCTAACATTTTTGGTGTTGGCAATTACATTGGCGCCGTTTCCTATTGCGGCATCGTTGAAAATAAGCCTCAGTTAAGCATTAAATGTTTAAATAGGTCATTGGATTACTATGAAAAAATTATTATTAAAATATTATCACATGCTGGCATCACCGCCGCATTTTTACCGCATTTCCGGAAAGTTACTTCCTTGGCTAACCGTAATCACCGTAGGCTTATTTGCTTATGGACTGTATGGCGGTTTAGTTACTGCACCGGTTGATTATCAACAAGGCGATAGTTATCGCGTTATTTTCATTCATGTTCCTGCTGCGTGGATGTCGATGTTTATCTACGGCATTATGGCCGTTTGTGGTGGTATCGTTTTAGTGTGGCGCATGAAATTAGCCGAAGTAATGTTAATTAGCAGTGCGCATGTTGGTGCAGGTATTACCTTTTTAGCGTTAATAACGGGTTCGATTTGGGGTAAGCCCATGTGGGGAACCTGGTGGGTATGGGATGCACGTTTAACATCTGAATTATTATTATTGTTTTTATATTTTGGTGTCATCGCTTTATACAGTTCGATTGAAGATAAACGAACTGCTGCCAAAGCCGTGTCAATATTGGCCCTGGTTGGTGTTGTTAATCTTCCGATTATTCATTACTCGGTAGAGTGGTGGAATACCCTACATCAAGGGACAACAGTGTCGATGACGAAAGGTGCAAAAATGCCACTTAGTATGCTTTGGCCATTAATAGTGATGGCAACGGCATTTAAATTTCACTATGCGATGGCTTTATTAATGCGCGCTCGGAACGAATTAATCGAACGAGAAGCAAATAGTAAATGGGTTAATGAACTTGTGGAGCAATCATGAGTCTTACTGAATTCTTACACATGGGTGGTTATGCAGGTTATGTCTGGTCATCCTATGGCATTACTGCTGCAATTTTAGTCTGGCAGCTTGTTGGCCCCATAATCCAGCGTAAGCAAATTATTAAAAAATTAGCGCGTAAAATTAAACGACAAAAGGCAAATATATGACTCCAGTACGCAAACGACGATTATCAATGGTGGCTTTATTAGTGCTTGGTGTTGCAGTTGCGACTGCTTTTGCATTACAAGCTTTAAATGAAAACATTAACTTATTCTACACCGCATCACAGGTTCATGCCGGTGAGGCACCACAAGGTCGTTCTATTCGTTTAGGTGGAATGGTCGTAGAAGGATCGGTTAATCGCACAAGTTCTGGAACGGATTTGACGGTAAAATTTGATTTAACTGATAACGATAAAACCGTAACAGTAGCATACTCTGGAATATTGCCAGATTTGTTTCGTGAAGGACAAGGTATTATTGC
>CAYOHQ010000398.1:0-2845 GCA_964403805.1 uncultured Thioalkalispiraceae bacterium
AAGACTGACACTATAAGCAATGCTGAATTTGTTTCGTGGTTTAGAAGTTCCGCGCCGTACATACACGCCTTTCGAAACCAGACCTTTGTAATCAGCTTTGGTGGTGAAATGTTGGTCGATGCGCAATTTTCAACACTGGTTCATGATATCGCTCTATTAAATAGCCTTGGTGTTCGCCTGGTATTAGTGCATGGCGCTCGACCGCAAATCGAAAAGCGCTTGGAGCAACAAAACATTAAATGCCATTACGAAAATGACATGCGCATTACCGATGACGCCACCCTGCCAATTGTTATCGCAGCCATTGGCAGTAGCCGGGTTGAAATTGAAGCACAACTATCAATGGGTCTACCAAATTCACCAATGCATGGCGCATCCATTAGAGTTGTTTCAGGTAACATGATTACGGCTCAACCACTGGGTGTTCAAAACGGTATTGATTTTGCGCATACCGGAAAAGTTAGAAATGTAGATACCGATGCAATTCGAAGTCAACTTAATAAAGAGTCTATGGTATTAATATCGCCACTGGGTTACTCGCCTACTGGTGAAGTATTTAATTTACTGACTGAGGATGTTGCTAAATCTGTCGCGACATCACTCCATGCTGAAAAATTAATTTATTTAACTGATGTAGATGGCATAGTCGATAGTGAAAATAAATTATTACATGAATTAACACTAACACAAGCTCAGGAACTATTGAGTTCGAACAACAGCAACTCAAATGCAATTAAGCACAGCTTACAAAGTGCCATCAAAGCCTGTTCTGCTGGCGTTAAGCGATGCCACTTAATTAACCGACATATTGATGGTGCATTATTACTTGAGTTATTTTCGCGTGATGGTATTGGCTCATTAATCACAAGTGAATATTTTGAAGGTACTCGACAAGCCACTATGGATGATATCGGTGGTATTCTGGAAGTTATATCACCATTGGAAGAACAAGGTGTTTTGGTAAGACGTTCACGAGAGCAACTCGAACTTGAAATTGAACACTTTATCGTGACAGAACGTGATGGAATGATTGTAGCGTGTGCCGCACTCTATCCCTACCAGGAAGATCAGATTGCCGAGCTTGCCTGTCTTGCCGTGCACCCAAATTATTTAAATCAATCACGTGGTGAAACATTACTAAACTATATTGCACGCAATGCACTAAAAGAAAATATCAAAACATTATTTGTGCTGACGACACAATCTGCCCATTGGTTTTTAGAACGAGGGTTTAAAGCAGCTGAGTTTGATGATTTACCAATAAAAAAACGTGGCTTGTATAATTATCAACGAAATTCAAAAATATTTATTCGACAAATTTAATATGAAGAAAAAAATTATTAAAGACAGTGACATCACAACTAAACACCGCCCTTTTTTAAAATGGGCTGGTAATAAATACCGTGTGTTACCTCATATCGAAGCAATCTTGCCCGAAGGCAAACGACTTGTTGAACCATTTGCCGGATCTGCCGCGGTATTTTTAAATACTAATTATGCCCGATATTTAATTAGCGATAACAACCCGGATTTAATTAATCTTTATAATATTCTAAAAAAAGACGGTGAAGCTTTTATTAAGAAATGCCGCCGAATGTTTAGCGACAAAAATAATAATGAACAACAGTATTATAAATTTAGAGATGAATTCAACCAAACCAAAAATATAAATCGAAAAGCGGTTTTATTTTTATATTTTAACCGACACGGTTATAATGGTTTGTGCCGTTATAATCAAAAAGGTGGATTTAATGTGCCGTTTGGGCGATATACCAAACCGTATTTCCCTGAAAAAGAAATGTTATTTTTTTATAAAAAGGCTCAAAAAGCAGTATTCAAGCTTTCTGATTTTTCAACTATTATGAATAAATCGCGTAGTGGTGACGTAATCTATTGCGACCCACCTTATGTACCACTGACAAAATCAGCTAATTTCACCAGTTACAGTAGCGGTGGTTTTAATGAAGAACAACAACTCCAACTTGCGGAAATGGCCAAACAGTTATCTAAAAAGGGTATTTCGGTATTAATCTCGAATCACAACACCAGTTTTACACAAAACTCCTATCGCAGTGCACTTGCAATTAAGCAATTCAGCGTACGTCGATTCATTAGTTGTAAAGGTTCACAACGTAATCAAGCTGCTGAATTATTGGCTTTATTCTAATTTTCAAAATAATATTCTACTATTCGAACAATGGTAAAATGCAGTTATCTTCTAAATAGATAACTGCGTTCTGCAATATAACTATTTATTTTCAATTAATTTAAAATAATTGGAATAAAAATCGCTTTTTATTTGTCATACTAGTCATACAATAAAAAATTATGGAGTCCATAATGAAGCGACACATTAACACACTATCAATTATTTTATTATTTTTTACATCTGAATCGTTATTAGCCAAGACTGAAAGCTCAAAATCATTTAAAGAACCACAAAAAATGACGGTTGATTTAGTGCATATCAGAACATGGAATAAATTTACTGACTCACTTTATAAATTACACCAGCAACAATTAAAACAACATGAAATACGCTCGACATCTGTCACAGGTGGATACCCCACTAATATAGATTATTATGTTGAAACCAGTTACTTTGATAAAAAAACAAATAAATTACTTAGTAAAATCCAGTGGGAAAAAGAAAATAAAAATAATATTCACACCATAGAAATTTATAAGTATGACAAACAAGGTCGTGTTATTCGAGATTATCTTTCTGCTTACTTACCAAAATACCGTAACGCCCCAATTCAAACGTTAATTAACATTCATTTTTACAATGATCAATTGCATTCCTATCGCCAATTCGACGCATCAGGTTATCTCATTTATGAAC
>CAYOHQ010000399.1:0-2834 GCA_964403805.1 uncultured Thioalkalispiraceae bacterium
ACTTTAAAATATATTACTAATTAATTAAAATTATAAAATAAGGAAATTAACACTATGGTTAAAAAATACTATTTATTTATTAAAATATTTCTAATAAGCAGTGTCTTAGCTGGAGGGATAGTTAATACTGCGTATGCCGCACACTGTCCTGTTTTTGTAGCAAAAACTGACGGTTGCTCTGGCTCACAATTAATTAATTCAAATTTTTTGCATATATTTGCTGCTGCTTGTGATCAGCATGATACTTGTTACTCAACTATCGGAATGACTCGAGGAGGTTGTGACAATGCATTACTCGGTAAGATGAAAGCTGCTTGTCATGGTAATTATGGTAAAAGACTTTTAGGGCATGCCGATCCAGTGTATGCAGCATGCGAACTTTCAGCCAATGCTATGTATTCTGTTTTGAGAAATGATATTTCTGGTGACCCACAAAGTTATTGGGTCTCAGGACAAACTACAGCTATGAATGCAGCTGCTTCTCTTGCAACACTAAATTGTGATATACCCGATGCGAATGGGGTCACGCATTTGACAACGGGTGCTTCGCGTGTATTTGGTGGTGCCGTTAGTGACATGGTGTCAGGGATTGCTGCAGATTCAGTTTTAAATGGTGGTCGATCAAAAAAATTAAATACTACACAAATTTCCAATGTTCTTACACACTATAGAACGAATGGTAATAATAAGCCTGCACGTATTTCTTGTGGCATGGTAACAAAGCAAATTGGTACTAAAACACGTTGTGTTAGAGATTCACCTTGGACGTGTCGTACTGTTACGGAACCAGTTTATGGACAAGTCGAAGTTTGTAATGATAATAACTGGCAAAATGAAGTAATAAGAGATCTTCAAATGGGTTTAGATGTGTGGAATGGTAATTACTCAAATCCAAGTCAATCGCTAACAATACCAGAGCAAATAGCACAAATGTGTGAAGCTTTTTATGGACCACCTAGTCCTAGTAATAGTGCTTACCAAGCTTGCTTGCTGATGTAGTTGAAGCACATTAGTTTTAGTCAGTGACCCGGATCCATACAATAAGTACGATTCCCTGTTAGTAAAACCGGTTAAAATTGGTTTGCGAATCAATCAAAAATCAGGAATTGCACTTATTGTATGAATTCGGGTTCCCTAGATATATAATGTTTTTGTAGGGGCGTTGAAGACTACAACGTTGATAGGATGGATGTAGAAATACAGTAATACATGAAGCTAACCAGTATTCATAAATAGAATCTTTAAAGCCCTAAGTGTTTCGTTTCATCCGATTAGAAAGACTATAATTAAGCTTTGCCTTCCAGTTCATCCAGATAACGTTCACAATCCAGTGCAGCCATACAACCAGTACCTGCTGAAGTAATAGCTTGTCGATAAATATGATCAGCAACATCACCAGCTGCGAACACACCAGGGACACTTGTGGCAGTGGCATTACCCGTTGTACCGGATTGCACTTCGAGATAACCATTATTCATTTTTAACTGGCCTTCAAATAAACTGGTGTTGGGTTTATGGCCAATTGCAATAAAAACACCATCAACTTTAATATCTTTAGTGTCATTGCTTTTGGTGTTTTTCATTCGTAAACCGGTAACACCCATGTCATCACCTAATACTTCATCGAGGGTATTATCCCATTCAATTGTGACGTTACCGTTTTTAGCACGGTCAACTAATTTATCACTTAAGATTTTTTCGGATTTAAATTTATCACGACGATGAATAACAGTAACATGAGAAGCAATATTGGCTAAGTAAAGTGCTTCTTCAACTGCAGTGTTACCACCACCAATAACGGCTACCGGTTTGTTTTTGTAAAAGAAACCATCGCAGGTTGCGCAACCTGAAACCCCTTTGCCTTTAAATGCTTCTTCGGAAGGTAATCCCAAATACATTGCTGAGGCTCCTGTTGCAAGAATTAATGCGTCACAGGAAAATTGTCCAGTATCACCATTCAAAATAAATGGTCTTTGACTTAAATCTACTTTATTAATGGTGTCAAAAATAATTTCAGTTTCAAATCGTTCAGCATGCTTTTGCATGCGTGCCATTAATTCGGGCCCTTGAACACCGGCATCATCACCCGGCCAGTTATCAACTTCAGTGGTTGTCATTAACTGTCCACCTTGCTCCAACCCCGTTACTAAAACGGGATTTAAATTTGCACGTGCAGCATAAACAGCTGCGGCATAACCTGCCGGCCCTGATCCCAGGATTAACACACGGCAATGTTTGGTATCACTCATCTAGCTTGACTCCATCTGAAATTATTACTTTTAATTTTTAAAATAACCCCAATTATTGGGTTTTATACCTATTCTTATACTAAAAGTATGATTAAGAATTGGCAATTTAGTTCCAATAATCCAGAACGGTATAGTACGGTAAACTCTACTACGGGGTAAAGGAGAGAGCATGAGAATCGGAGTACCACGTGAAATTAAAATTCAGGAAGGTCGTGTCGCCTTAATCCCAAATGCAGCAGCAGAATTAGTGAAAGATGGCCATGAAGTCTTTATTGAAAAAAATGCTGGACTATTGAGTGGTTATTCAGATGAGCAATATTTAACTTCTGGCATTCAAATTTGCTCAAGTGCAAATGAACTTTATGAGCGTGCTGAATTAATTGTAAAAGTGAAAGAACCAATGCCGGAAGAAGTCGACAAACTTCGCTCGGATCATTTGTTATTCTCCTATTTACATCTCGCGGCAGAACCACAATTACTAGCGTCATTATGCTCTGTTGGGTTAACAGCCATTGCATTTGAAACTGTCGCCGATAATTCAGGTCGATTACCATTATTAACACCAATGAGTGATATAGCCGGACG
>CAYOHQ010000400.1:0-2816 GCA_964403805.1 uncultured Thioalkalispiraceae bacterium
TAAATGACAACAAAAATATTTTTTCGCAGAATCTTATTTTTTTCTACTTTTTTTTATTTTTGTACACAGTTTTCTGTATTACATCTGTATATTCAAACTGTTTATGTTATTAATTTTTTCGCAAAAAAACATAGACAGATATTGAGTGTAAAGTATCCAATATGTAATAAAGCTTATTATTTATGGTAGCTTATGATGCATAACATTTCTTTTACTGAAAAAACACGTTACACTTATTTGAAGTTGAGGGTATACAGATTTAATAATATCGAGTTGCAATCACTTTAGGGAAATAAGGATTATAAGGAGAGTAACATGAGAAAACAGGGTGTACTAAAGAAAATATTTATTCTTGGTTTATTGTTATTAGCTAACTCAAATTCAGTAGTTTTAGCATATGATGAAAGTGTTAATAAATCAGATGATCAAACTCTTTCCAATCAGCAACAAAATACGCTAACCAGGGAACAGCAAAGTGATAAACTCTATTCACTTTTTACTAAAGTAATCGGAACTCAAAATCCTGAAGATCAATATCGTTTAGGTAAAATGTTTCAATTTGGTGACGGTGTTCAAAAAGATGATATACAGGCCTATGTTTGGACTGCATTATCATTAACTAACGGTTATCCAGGTGCGACTAAAACATTACGTGATTTAGAAAGTACCATGTCTACTTATGAAGTTGATTATGCAATAGAATTATTACGAAAAATAAGAGAATTACGCTAAACTAATTTTTTAAACTGGTTTTTAAGGTGGTCGTTGATCTGCAATAACAGAAATCACTTTTTCTTTTTTGTGGCGATTAATCGTAAGCGATAGTGTTTCACCTGGTGTTATTTTACTTATTGCATTTAATGCAATTCTTTTGTTATAAACAATTGTAGTGTTTATTTTTAGAATTATATCTGCTGGTTTCAAACCAGCAGCGAATGCCGGACCATCACGTAATACTTCAGTAACAAGCACTCCATCATCTGTAGATAGATTTAAACCGGCAATTTGTTCGGAAGTTAATTCCTGAATTGCGATACCAATCCAGCCACGGGTAACATAACCTTGCGTTAAAATTTGTTGCATCACATTCTGTGCTAAATTCGTAGGTATGGCTAAGCCAATTCCCTGAGAACCGCCACTTTGTGAGATTATCGCAGTATTGATACCAACAAGTTCACCTGCAGGATTTATTAATGCGCCACCGGAGTTACCCGGATTAATTGCAGCATCCGTTTGAATAAAATTTTCAAAGGTATTTATGCCCAGCATATTACGACCTTTACCACTAATAATTCCGGAGGTTACGGTCTGCCCAACCCCAAACGGATTACCTATCGCCAAAACTACATCACCCACGCGACTTTGCAATGAGTCTGCAAATATAATGTTGGATAAATTTTTAAGCGGAATTTTTAATACCGCAATATCGGTATCCGGGTCGACACCGATAATGCTGGCAAGTGCAAGCTGGCCACCCAGTACGGCAACTTCAATTTTGTTGGCGTTTTTAATTACATGATAATTTGTTAAAATAATACCATCACTGCTGACAATAACACCGGAACCTAAACTTTTTTCCAGACGTTTACGAGGTTCGCCAAATAACTGATTATATAAATGCTGCATCATTGGATCTTTGCTAATTCGGTAATTTTGGTTTGTCACCAGAGTTTGAGTAGCAATATTAACAACAGTCGGAGCTGCAATTTCAACTGCATTTGCATAAGAGTTTGCTGTTGAAACAGCTTGAATTATATCAGGTGGGCTGCTATTTAAAGTTTGTAAAGTAGGTGAAGTACTTTTTGTTAAAGCTGGGATTAAAATAATTAATACAAAAGCAATCGCAAGCCCTAAAATAACTGACTTAAAAATATAGATAAATATCTCGTTAATCTTCATAATTGTATTTGTTTTGATTTAATAATTAATTAAAGTAAATCTATTCTAACGTAAAGGACAAAAATCATCATGGTGCATATAAACGATTTAGTTCGGTATAGTAATGATTTGTTGGAAATATCCAGTTTTAAAGATTATTGCCCAAACGGTCTGCAGGTACAAGGGCAGCAAAATGTAGAAACGATTGTTTGTGGTGTTACCGCCAGTTTAGCGTTGATTGAAAAAGCAATTGAACTAAAGGCCAATGCTGTGTTCGTTCACCATGGTTACTTTTGGAATGGCGAATCGGCAGCAATCACCGGAATGAAATATCAACGAATCAAATCTTTAATCGATGCCGGAATTAGTTTAGTGGCTTACCATTTACCAATTGATGCTCATCCACTGTATGGTAATAACGTTCAGTTAGCGCAGCTACTTGGTATTACTATCGATGGTAATGTCAGTCAAAACAATGAACCTGGCTTATTATTTTATGGCAAGCTCGAACAGCCCATGCCGGCGAGTGCATTTGCAAAAATTATTGATCAAAAACTCGATAGAGAACCGCTACACATTAGTCCCAATAATACTGACATTCAAACTATTGCCTGGTGCACTGGTGCAGCTCAAAGTTACCTGCAAATGGCACTGGATTTGGGAATTGATGCATTTATAACGGGGGAAATATCGGAACAAACTGTACACATAGCGACAGAATGTAATATACACTTATATGCAGCAGGTCATCATGCAACTGAGCGTTACGGTATCAAAAGTTTGGGTAAGCACTTAAGTGAGCATTTTTCACTCCAAAATTACTTTGTTGATATCAAAAATCCAGTTTAAGTAATTGTTCTTGTTGTTAAACATAAACTATCACTTGACGATATTAGAGACATGCGACACAATACGCACCAAATTTAACGGGTATTTTT
>CAYOHQ010000401.1:0-2808 GCA_964403805.1 uncultured Thioalkalispiraceae bacterium
TCTGTTACACCTTTTGGTTTCCGGAAGTTATTATCATTCGTTAATAAAAATTCGGCGATTCCAAACCATTGTGTTAGCGCTTCTACACTCGGCTCTGGCATTGAGTGCAATTCACTACACAATTTTATGACGGAGTCTCCTGCTACATTTTTCGATGCAAATCGAATCAGTTCGGGTAAATCCTGTTTGATGCTATCTGGAATAGAGCCACTCAATTTTAATAGGGATTGCTCCACAATGCGTTTTAGTACTGGCTCTATTTGCTCTCGACTTAATTGTGGATTTTTCAAATCGGCCACATGACGTAACCATTGATCCCGACGACTTAACATGTCGGCAATCAATTCCTGTACTTTATCCATACGATTATCTTGATACTGCAGTAAGTTTGCTAATGCATCTGCGGCCCATTGGTAATTTGTATCATTGGTTTCAAGATAGTTTAATGTTTCAGCGGCTGCTTCAAAATACAAGGCATTTGCATCTTCGATAATTCCGGGAACAGAACCAAATTCGGATAATAATGGTAGTTGCCGAGCTAATTCAGTGCATAATGAATCAATCGTTTGCACTCGTAATCGGCCGGTATGCTCTAGCAAATTCCAATTTTGTTTTGTGTCCTGCCTTAATGCGGCACGTGCCAATTGCCATGTTTTTTTCTCATAATCAGTATCAGGTTCATTATCTGTTGTTAAAGCAAAGTTTAATGAATCTAAAATTCGTTCGCGCATTTCGCCGGCGGCTTTTCGTGTAAACGTAATGGCAATAATTTCTTCTGGTTTTTTTACAATGGCTAATAATTTTAAATAACGCTGTGTTAATAAACCGGTTTTACCTGAACCTGCCGGTGCCTGCACGATGAAAGAAACATCTGCTTGTAATGCCCGATTACGTGCTGCACTGTCAGCCGGTGAAAAATTTAATGCGTCACTCATTGTTTTGTTCTTCTAATTCATTAATACGGCATAATGGCGATAATTCACAATACAATTTTCTACAGGTGGTGGGCCCCTCTTTTGGATTGACATCAATATGTGCTTGCATAAAATCATTGGCTAATGAATCAATCATTGAATGCCATTGTGTTAATACCGCTGGCCACTGTTCGGTTGCTTCTTTTAAAGGGCCTTTTCTTGAGGGGGGTAAATCCGGAATTAACCCAGACTCTTTAACAACCCCATTAAATTTAACATCGCCAGTTTTTAGTTGTGCAAATAAAACGGCAGCTACATTTTTACCAGATGCAACACTGTATAATGGTAATTGAGGATCATTCGGACGGTCACCGAACCAGTCGGTCGGTGATACCTGCCCGGTCTTGTAATCAATTACCATTTGACTTCCATCTTCGAGTTCATCTACCCGATCTATAAACAAATGCGCTTTAACACCATTAACATCAATTTTTAATTCCCGTTCAGTATCGATGACTTTGAATGGCGCTCGCTGAGTTTCAAGTTCTAGCCAAAACAACATCAATTGTAATAAGCGCTTTTTTTCAATTCGCGTAAAACTATTTTTAAACGTGTCAGGCGATTTTACAGCCATGTCGTCGATGGCATTATCGATACAAGTGTTAATAATTTTCTCAAGCTCAGTTGAGGACTTTGATTTTAATTGTTGCTGATCGGTTATGGTTTTCCAGAATAATTCCAATACCGCGTGTATTAAACTGCCCCGTTTCATCGCATCTAAACCTAACTCGGTTTTTCGCATGGGTCTGGCGTGCAAACGGTTTTCAACAAATGCCCGAAACGGGCATAAGGATTGATTCTTAAAAATACTACTACCACCCGATGTTTTTTCCTCGGCAACCGTTGCAACACTATCTGTACGTAATTCCTCGAGTTTTGATTGTTGTTTAATTAACAATTGCCAGGATGCCGATTTTTCAATTAATACCTTATTCTTATTTGTTTCCTGAAATTCGGTGATTAACGGACTCACACGCAAATCCTGAACACCCATTTTAGTTGGATAACTGAATACAACATTTTTTGCAGAACACGCTAATCGTTTTGTTATCTGTTTTGCTATTACCAGTTCACGTTCCCAACTGGCATGTGGCAGTTCATATTTTTTTTGTAACGCCAAAGGAATAAAAGGATTCGGTCTCGGTGCTACCGGCCAAACTTCATCGTGTAAATTCATTACCCATAAATGGTCAAAATCTAGCCCAATGCTCTCGTATAGCCCCAGTATTTGTATTGCAGTACTTTTAGATTGAACCTGAAAGATTTTATCAGATGCTAATCGAAATAAAGATGAAATCGCTTCTTCTAATGTGATTTTAGTGTTCACCAGTTGTAAACTGGTAAAACTGTGTAACACATCTTTCCATGCTTCAATCGTCTGATATTCATCACTTGATAATGTGCGCCCCATTCCCAAGCCAGCAATTTTTAACCAGTTACTTAGCCAAATAGCCCACTGTTGGTTGCTTGCTTTGTTATGACAGCTCGAGCGTAATTCAATTAATTGTGAGACTATTCCAGATAAGACAGGACAATAATAACTTTTCTCTTGCTGACTACTATAAAACTTAACTGTTTTTAATGACACGAAGGGTTCACCCTGTTCGCGGATATAACGGTCTAATAAGGCTCTTGAATGTTGTTCTTCTGGTTCTCCAGTGCCTCCTGCTATATGTGGTGAACGCAATAGACTACTCATTAATTCAATTGTGATCTTACCGCGCACCAGACTAAATAACTGGAATGTTAATTTTATAATAGGATAGTCCGTTAGTGGCAACCCCATTGATATATCCCAGGGTTTTGTTTTTAAGTGTTCATCATCATTATTACC
>CAYOHQ010000402.1:0-2806 GCA_964403805.1 uncultured Thioalkalispiraceae bacterium
CAAGATTAACCAGAGAAGTCCGAACAGTGCTTGAATCTGGATTTCCATTACTCTGGATTGAAGGCGAAATTTCGAATCTCGCAGTACCAGCTTCCGGCCATTGGTACTTCACATTAAAAGACCAGGCAACCCAAATACGCTGTGCCATGTTTCGCAATAAAAACAAGCTAGTCAGAATCACACCAAAAAATGGTAAAAAAATACTGATTCGTGCCCGAATCAGTTTTTATGAATCACGTGGTGAATTTCAATGTATCGCAGAACACCTTGAAGATGCAGGTGAAGGTTTACTTCAAAAGAAATTTGATGATCTTAAAGTTAAATTAAAAAATGAAGGTCTATTTAGTCCCGAACACAAAAATCCAATTCCAAATTTATGTTCCTGCATAGGCATAATTACTTCACCGACAGGTGCCGCAATTCACGATATTCTTACAACCTTAAAAAGACGTTACCCTGCTCAAAAGATAATTATATATCCCACCCTGGTGCAAGGCACTAACGCGGCAAAACAAATTTCTCAAGCCATTAAAACAGCAGAAAAAAGAAAAGAATGTGACTGTCTGATTTTGGCCAGAGGTGGTGGCTCATTAGAAGACTTGTGGTCCTTTAATGAAGAGCTACTTGTCAGAACAATTTTTGATTGTAATATTCCTGTTGTTTCAGGCATAGGCCATGAAGTTGATGTTACCATAGCCGATTACGTTGCTGATTATCGAGCACCAACACCGACAGCAGCGGCTGAATTTGTTAGCCCGGATCAAAATGTGCTTACCGAAAATTTAAGTAAACTGCTTTTACGTTTAAATCGTTCAATGAATCAAACTATTTTTCAAAAACATGAAAACATTAAATTACTTTATTCTCAGCTAGTACATCCTGGCCATTATTTACAAAGTATAGCTCAAAGACTTGATGAACTGAGTTTGAGAATTAATACCAAACAAATTCAATATTTAAATACACGAAACAACAAACTCCAGCATCTCAATGCGCGCTTAAACAACGTTAACCCTGCTAAAAAATTATCTTTGCTAAAATTACGATATGAACATTTCACCCAAAGATTGACAATAGCATGGAAAAATAACCATGATCAAAAAAAATACAAAACGAGCTTATTAGCACGCACACTAAATAGTGTTAGTCCATTAGCCACATTAAACCGTGGTTATGCCATTGTAAAAACTACAGAAACAAATGAAATAGTCCGAAGCTATACCCAAGTAAAAAAAGACAGCCAAATAAATATTTCGCTAAGTGAGGGCGAATTACTCTGTTATGTTCAAGAATCGAATAAAATTTAGTTTTATAATACTACTACTATCTCAAAACTGCTTTGCTGAACAAGCGCTAAATAATACTGCACTACAGTATCCTATTCATAATCCGGTTCCGGGTGGAATTGCCGTTATTGATTTAAAACTAAAGAAAAACAACTCATCCAAACCATCTGTTAAATACAGTAATAAAAGAATATTGGTTCGACAAAATGCTGACAAATGGCAAGCTATTGTCGGTTTATCACTTAACACTAAAACGGGAAGTCATACATTAAAAATAACTTCTGCCAATGGCAAAACAAGCACCCAAACATTCAAAACAAAAAATAAAGATTACCAGAAACAATACATTACAATTAAAAATAAGGGCATGGTGACATTAAGCCCTGAAAATTTAAAAAGAGCTTTAAGTGATAAAAAGATTTCACAAAAATCATTTAAAACCTGGCTCGAAAAAAATAATGTTAATTTAAGTTTTATCATGCCGGTTGATGGACGTGTTAGTGGTCGGTTTGGCTTAAAACGTTACTTTAATAACAAACCTAGAAAACCACATAGCGGTTTAGATATAGCAGCACCAACAGGGACAACAATTAAATCCCCTGCAGACGGAACAGTAATTGCCACTGGCAATTTTTACTTTAATGGTAATGTTGTTTTCGTCGACCACGGCCAGGGCTTAATTACAATGTTTTGCCACATGAGCAAAATTAACGTCAAAAAAAATCAAACATTAAATACTGGTGACAAAATAGGTGAAGTTGGAGAAACAGGTCGAGTAACAGGTGCTCACCTGCATTTTAGTGTTAGCCTTAATAATACCCGGATTGATCCTGAATTATTACTGCCTCCAATTCCAGAATTGCATAAAACTAAAAAATAATAAACCTACCCAAGGTCTTTTAAAACAAATAGTATAATCAACTTATTACTAAATTCGTCGGCTTCGAAAGTGGTACACTCCAATCAAGACGCGCAAAACACTGCCATCTGACCTCCATGGATGGAGGAAATGCAAAAGATTGTATGGAACAATCTTTGCCATGGCTTGCTCGAGTGCCGCAAGGTGAATTGCGAAGCAAGAGAGAGTGCCCTGGGGTGCGTCCTGCGGCACACGGTCTTGATTGGAGTGTACCACTTCCAAATCCTCATATTATCTCTCTTCTCTATTAAATAAATATTATCGATTTAATTTACGAGAACTCAATTTATTTTTTCTTCCCTGTTTATCAACAGTTCGTTCGAATTTAACTTTTCGTTTTGATTGATAAGGGTTGGTTGATGATTTTAATTGCAATCGAATGGGTGTGCCATCCAGTTTTAAATGTTTCCTGAAACCGTTAATTAAATAACGTTGATAACTTTTAGGTAATGCATCGGTTTTAGTACCGTGAATAACAATTATTGGAGGATTGGTTCCACCTTGATGAGCATAACGTAATTTAATTCGATGCCCCTTAACAATGGGTGGTTGGTGTGATGATACCAGATCAAGCAATAATAGATCGGAAGAGCACACGTCA
>CAYOHQ010000403.1:0-2806 GCA_964403805.1 uncultured Thioalkalispiraceae bacterium
ATGTCGGCTCCGTTTATTGTAATGGTGCCATCACTTTTCATTACTATGCTGGAGCTGCCTGTTGTTAGTGAAATTTCATCACCCGCAGTTAATGTAAATTTCTTACCAACATTGACAGTTTGATTTTCGCCAACGTCCTGTATTTTGTTCTTTTTAATATTTTCAGTATGGTTTTCACCAACATCGATGGTTTTATTTTTTACAATTGATTCTGTTTGGTTATTATTAACAGTCTTGTTGCGATCGTTTTCTATTGTTGAGTTTTCATCGTGTTTTATTAATTTGATACGGTCATTATCGACTGTTAGCGTTTCGTCATTTTCTACCCGGCTATCCATGTTTTTTTCTGCGTGGATATAAATTTGTTCACTGCCTTTTTTGTCTTCAAAGCGTAGTTCATTAAAGTTTTCAGCGGTGCCGTCTTTGGTTGAACGGGTTTTGATGCCGCTTTGGGTTTTTGATTTATAAACGGGTTTATTGATGCCGTTGTATACAGAGCCTGTCACTATTGGGCGATCGGGATCACCGTCTAAAAAGCTTACTATGACTTCATGACCAATACGGGGAATGAATGATGTGCCCCACTGATTGCCAGCCCAACTTTGCATTACTCTGATAAAACAGGAGCTATTTTCATCTTTCTCGCCTTCCCTGTCCCATATAAATTGAACTTTAATCCGTCCAAATTTATCAATGTGGATTTCTTCACTTTTTGGTCCGACAACAATTGCGGATTGCGGTCCTTTCATTTCAGGTCGCAGATGACGTTGTGCTGGACGATAGTGAACATCAGCCGGTATGCAGCTAAACGTATTTTTATAACCGGATAGTTTATCGCCACCGGAGTAATAACTTGAATCTTCGGCTTTATGCTCAATTGAGGTGATGATGTAACTACCCTTTTCACTTTTGGTAGTGTGCTTTGCTAGTTTGAATTTACCACCAGCATAAAAGCTACTGCAATTACTGGCTGCATTAACCGTGTTCATTGCAACTTCTTCTGATTCCATTCGTATGTCGATCAGATCTTTACCCTTTGAGTTTTCATATAGGTCCGGGTATTGATAGTGTTTGTAATTTGCATTATTCGCAAATTTGCTTTTGCTTTTGCTATTGGCAATTAAATTTTTGTTTGGTTCTTTAAATTCATAATCATTTATTGTCCACTCCCCTTTTTGGAAATTATAATCGTGTTGCCAAGAATTAATTTGGGTTTGTGAAAAGCTGCCTTTTGAATATTCTAAATCAGTTTCAATACATTCTTCATAGGCATTTCGACGATCGACTAGCATCATCATGTGTTGACCATCTGTGTGTTGGAAGTAGTAGGCTATGCCTTCTTCTTCAAGCAAACGGGATATAAAGTGAAAATCACTTTCATTATGTTGAATACAATATTTACGACTTTTGCCTCCTTCAGCTTTAAAGTTAAAGTCTGTGAAGCCAATATCTTTAAACACTTTGCTGACGATGTCTTTGGTGGTTTTATCTTGAAAAATACGATGATTGTTTGTTTTTGTTAGAAACCATAACCAGGGAACCATGGTTAAAGTGTATTGCCGCAGGTTATTCGCTTTTATTTCACCAAAGGCAAAGTGACTTATAAAACCGTTAATGAATCGTTTTTCTTTAGAGTGGACGGTTATGGTCCCCGGTTTACCAATAATGTCAACGGCCATTAATTCGAGATTTTCTGATAATACTTCTATATCAAAGTGAAATAAATCCGAGATAGCTTCTTTACCATTAAACGCACTTAACAGTAGTGTATCTTTTCCAAGTGAAAAATCCGATATTGATATCGATCGATTATCTTGCGTAATTTGACCCATGAAGGCCCCATCCCTAGGGAAATTGTAAAGATTTAATTATGTGGGAAATACATAAATAAAGTGGATTGCTCCACTTTATTTTTAATAGTAGTATTTAAACCAGTTTTGCTTTTTCCAAATCGTAACCAACACGTTGCGGGCTACCGGCTTTATTGGTTTTGTCATGATCTTTATAGTTAACCATTATTTTTGAATAACTCAGTGTAATGGACTCACTTGGCTCACCTTCGGCACTGGCATTAATGCTGTATCCACTGACGATACAATCTTCCAGTGTATAATCCATAAATTGTTCAATTTTTTCTGTTCCAGTTCGAACAAATTTAACAACTACTTTTTTCCCTGCGGCTCCAGTAACTGATTCTTTAAATAATGCTGCAGCTGAACTATCCACTCGTTTTGTGAAATGGATTTCATCTAAAATGGGTCTGGAGGATTCACGATTAGACATGGTGCCCGGTGTCATACTAACATCTCTACGCACTCCAAATTGCAGTGAACCCGCTTCAATATGATCTTTATAGCCATCAGCAGTAACATTACCCTTAATACCGTCATATTCTAAATATATTGCCATTTTAATATCCTTTTAAATAATTGTTAAATACTGGTTTTTTTAAGCTTAACTGAATTCGTATTTTGTGACAATTTATTTTAATTTTGTATTTTTTAATTAATTAAAACTTAAGGAATAGTTAATTTCGACGATTGCAAAATAGGACTTAACAAATATTTCTGTATAATTACACTATAATTTACTTATGGTATATCAATAGTGTTTGCTATATTTATAGTAGTTAAATTAGTGTTGCCATTGGCGCAGCAGTAAAATCAGTGTGAATTTCTATTTTTTTTTCGATGCTTAAAATACGATTACTATCACCACTTAATTCTCTAATGACGTATAAAAACTTCAACCATTGATCCTTGCCAACTACTTCGATACAGCCACTAGAGTTTCTGGCATCTGTTGG
>CAYOHQ010000404.1:0-2803 GCA_964403805.1 uncultured Thioalkalispiraceae bacterium
ATAAAATCAAAAAAATCACTTTCAGAATAACCATAATCTGAAGACGCTAAACTACATACCTTAAATTTAACCCCGAGGGCATGGTAGTATTTCATCCGTTCAACGGGGGCTTTGTATTTTTTATAATTATGTTTAACGACCGTGACTATTTCTGTGCCGTGTATCACAACAACAATATCCATGAATTCTGGAGCGTAATCATACGGTGAGTCCATTAGTGGATTCATGAGTGATCGAATCCAGTATAATGCGGAACTTATTTTATCTGGTTCATCAAAATAAAAATCATAAAGGACTTTAGGACTGCTATAAGGTGTTTGCACAAATTTTGATTTTTCAGCAGAATATGCAGGTGTTTGAATACCAACAGAAAAAATAAACATCATGATATAGAAGGATTTCATGGAACTCTCACTAAAAATGCATAATGCTTTGAGTATAGTTCAATGAAATTGATAGAAATGTGGTATTAAAAAATTTAATAACTACTTAGAGTATTAAAACAAGTAGAGTGAACAATTTATTACTAAATCCGCCGGCTTCGGAATCGGGCGACCTGAGCGAAGCGAGGAAGTACTTAATGAACGTTAGTTCTAAAGTGCCAGTCCAATCATTTTTAAATGTGTCTAATCTTCCTTCGTAAGATTAGGATCCCTGGCTTGCTCGGGTGCCGCGTCCTCGGCAACTGCTCCTGCGTTGCTCTACCTCCTGCATCCCTGCAGTCGTGCGGCACACGGCCTTGATTGGGCTATCCCGATTCCAAATCCTCATTTATTCTCTCTTTTCTAATTATGCTAAACCATTTTCAGTAATTTGATTTTTAGAAAAATTAGAGATAACAGGTTAACTATTTATTTTTCCTGTTTTCTATCAGCTCGGTAACAACCCCCGGATCGGCCAAGGTGCTTGTGTCTCCAAGTGAATCAATTTCATTACCGGCAATTTTACGTAAAATACGACGCATGATTTTACCGGAGCGGGTTTTAGGTAAAGCTGGTGCCCATTGTATAATATCGGGTTTTGCTATTGGGCCGATTTCGGTTCTTACTGTAGCAACTAGCTCGGCAAGTAACTCATCACTGGTATCAATGCCCTTAATTAAGGTTACATAGGCGTAGATACCTTGACCTTTAATATCGTGAGGGTAGCCAACAACAGCTGCCTCGGCAACACTGCTGTGCTTGACCAAGGCGCTTTCTACTTCGGCTGTGCCCATTCGGTGGCCGGAAATATTTAAAACATCATCTACTCGACCGGTAATCCAGTAATCACCATCGGCATCACGTTTTGCACCATCACCGGTAAAATACATTCCGGGGTAGGTTGAAAAATAGGTGTCGATGAAACGTTGGTGATCGCCATAGATTGATCGCATTTGTCCGGGCCATGATTGGGTCATCACCAGGTTACCTTCACATTCACCTTCTAATAAATTGCCTTCAGGATCAACAATGCCTGGTACAACACCAAAAAATGGTTTGGTTGCTGAGCCGGGTTTCATTTTTGTGGCACCCGGTAAGGGTGTTATGAGATGCCCACCAGTTTCTGTTTGCCACCAGGTATCAACGATTGGGCAATTACCGTTACCAATTTTGTGATAATACCATTCCCATGCTTCAGGATTAATTGGTTCACCGACAGTACCGAGCAAGCGTAAACTGCTACGAGAGGTTTTTTCGATGAAGGCATCACCTTCACGCATTAGTGCACGGATAGCAGTTGGTGCAGTGTAAAAGATATTAACTTTATGTTTGTCACAAACTTGCCAAAATCGGGATGCATCCGGATAAGTGGGAATACCTTCAAACATTAGTGTGGTTGCACCATTAGCTAGTGGGCCATATAAAATATAGCTGTGACCGGTTATCCAGCCGACATCGGCTGTGCACCAATAGATTTCACCTTCTTTATAGTCAAATACATATTTATGGGTAATAGCAGCAAATAAATGATAACCGGCGGTAGTGTGTAATACCCCTTTTGGTTTACCGGTGGAGCCTGATGTATATAAAATAAATAACGGATCTTCTGCATCCATTATTTCAACAGGGCAGTCATCTGAAACAGTGCTAACTTCTTCGTGATACCAGACATCGTGTTTGTCATTCCAGTCTACTTTTCCTTTAGTGTGTTGTATCACAAGAACAGTATGAACATTAGGACATTGAGCAACAGCGGTATCGGTATTGGCTTTTAACGGTACGGCTTTGCCACCTCGGATTCCTTCATCAGCTGTGATTACAATCTGACAATCAGAATCCAATATTCTATCTTTAATTGACTCAGGAGAAAAACCACCGAATACGACAGAATGAACGGCACCGATTCGAGCGCAGGCGAGCATGGCATAGGCTGCTTCGGGTATCATTGGCATGTATATACAAACTCGATCACCTTTTTTAACATTGCGTTTCTTTAAGACATTGGCAAATTGACTAACACGAGTGTGTAATTGTTTGTAGGTAATTTCTTCGCTTTTATTTGGATCGTCACTTTCCCAAATGATAGCAACTTGATCGGCGCGTGTTTTTAGATGACGATCAATGCAATTATAACATGAGTTTAATTTAGCACCTTCAAACCATTTAATATTACCCGTTGTGTAATTCCAGTCTTGTACTGTTTGCCATTTTTTATCCCAGCTGAGAAATTTATTCGCTTGTTCACTCCAGAATGCATCCGGGTTTTCGATAGATTGCTGATATAGAGATTCATATTGCTCAGCAGTGATTAGGGTGTCTTTTTTAAATTTTTCCGGAACATCATAGATTTTTGAGTCTGACATTTCTGATCCTTATTATTC
>CAYOHQ010000405.1:0-2774 GCA_964403805.1 uncultured Thioalkalispiraceae bacterium
TTGAAGTGACATGATATAATGCGCCTGAAAATTCAATGCGTAGTGATCTCGCCATTACCTGCTCCTTGGTTTATCTTCTCCTAATGAAAGTATATCAACCTTTTTATGAATGTAAAATGTAAGACCTGACACCTTATTGTGTTGGTTTCTATTAATAAATGGTAATGATTGGACATTAGACAATATGCATGACAATACCAATCGTGTCGGTTAACGGTTAGGTTTAATAGATGTAAAAATTGCTTTCAATCAATATCACTTTTGTAGATATCACCTCTTGCATTCTCTCTTGAAGTGACATGATATAATGCGCCTGAAAATTCAATGCGTAGTGATCTCGCCATACCTGCTCCTTGGTTTATCTTCTCCTAAAGAAAGTATATCATCCTTTTTATGAATGTAAAATGTAAGACCTGACACCTTATACGTGACACCTTATACGTGCTACTCAGAACGTGGCATGGAAAGACCTGACCCTGACGAATCCCCACAATTACTCGATTAAAATCAAGAAGCTAATTAAATATTGAAGTGCATAGCAGACTATGATCTCATTAGATTGTTTCCTACCAAAGAAATAAACTAGCGAGAAAACTGCTATGCACATACGAAAAGTATTACACAAAATATTTAAAGATACATCTAAATTTATTGACAAACGTAACCATAAAACATTAATCGAAGCAGTATTGACACTAAGCGAATGCAAACATCTTTCAATCGCCGCATTAGGAAGACATTTAGAAAGCAAAGCGTTAATCAAAAATAATATAAAGCGTATTGATCGCTTATTTGGTAATTACAATACTCAAAACGCCGCGATACAATATTATAAAAAGATAGCAGAATTAACGATACAAAAGAATAAGCGTCCAACTATATCGATCGATTGGTCAGGATTAACGCCTTGTGGAGAGTTTCATTTTTTACGGGCTTCATGCCCTGTTAACGGAAGAGCCATCACCGTATTTGAATGTAGCTATCGTGAATCTGAATATATGAAACTATCGATTCACACAGAATTTCTTAAAAAATTGAAGCAGGTTTTACCTAAAGACAGTCAACCAATTATTGTCACTGATGCTGGTTTTCGAGGGACTTGGTTTACGTTGGTGACTTCTTTTGGATGGGATTTTGTCGGAAGAGTGAGAAATAATACACAATATCAAGACCCTAATGACAAAAAATGGATTCCAATTAAAAAATTATATTCGTTAGCAAAAATAAAACCACTGTATTTATTTAAAACTGCTTTAGCAAAAGCGAATCCTGTGACAGGATATTTTCATCTTGTAAAATCTAACCCTAAAAAAAGAACGCGTAAAAATTTACGCGGTAAAAAAATTCAATGCAGTTCAAGTTTAAAACATGCGAAACGAGGCAATGAACCTTGGTTGATATTTACATCTTTATCAATACAACAATACAACGCCCAACAAATCATTAAAATGTATACTCAACGAATGCAGATTGAAGAAGCATTTAGAGATTTAAAAAATACAAACAATGGGCTCAGTTTGAGACATTGCCGAAGTTACCAAAAAGGCCGACTTAATATCGCACTTCTAATTTCGGCTATTACACACTTTTTTCTTTGGTTAATAGGTCTCATTGCCAAACAGAAAAAAGTACATTATTCTTATCAGGCCAATACCATAAAACATCGAAATGTACTTTCTACTTTTAATATCGGTTGGCAATATTTAAAACGTAATGGTTGTAATATCTGCTATCAAAGTTTCAAATTAGCATTAAAACAAATCAATTACGATTTTTTAGGATGTTTATAATGCTAACTTATGGGGATCCTACAGGACCTGACCCTGAAATTTGTGACCCTGAAATTTGCAAGGTTAACTCAGCGGCTAAAATAAAAAAGCCTTGTCTCAATAACAAGGCTTTTTAAATTTAAAACTAAATAGTATTTATTTCAAGTGACTCTGACCCTTTGATTCCTGACCCTTTGATTCTATTTTGTATAAAAATATTTTTTTTACGGGACCGACCATTTTCTCAAGTTCTCCTTCTTTCGATAAACTATTGTAAAGTTGAATATATCTTGAAATAGATTTATTTTTAATGTCAAAAATTCCTTTTTTGTTTATTTCATCTGCAAACTCTTTAAATAATTTTGGCTTTGTAAAAATGCCTTCCTTTATAATAGAGCCATATCCTTCACAATATAAATCGCATCCAATTGAATCTTCTTCAACGTCTATTATAGATGACTCTTTACAGTCTGCTAATAAAGGTGAATAAATAACTAAAATTTCATTGCGATTTATATTTTTATTACTATATCTTAAAAGTTCTTTTGCATCATTAATATTTGAGCAAATTTTAATATCTGTATTTGTAGGAGAATCTTTAAATATATTTTCTCTAATTTTAAAAATATTATTAGGTAATGTTTGATTATAGAAGTCTTCATCAACATCAAACCATTGCATACGATCAATACCACCATAGTAAATAGTATCCAGTTTTGGTGCTTTCATTGAAAAGGCACCCCTACCTAATTTGTCAAAATTATATTCAGGCTTACGCAATACAATATAACCATTTCTTTTGATATTCATAATTTTCTATTTATTAGCGGGTATATGACGAATGCCTGATCCAGGTACGTGTACATGATCTCCACCTTCCCAATGACCAGTTCCTCTATCATCTCTAGCTCAACAAATACCTTGTTCATTAGCCCACTCTAAACTTGTATCCGCATCAGACCACGATAATGGTTTTCGTCCACCATTTGTTGCATGTTTTATTTA
>CAYOHQ010000406.1:0-2771 GCA_964403805.1 uncultured Thioalkalispiraceae bacterium
TCTTGAATAACCCGATTATAATCCAGAATTTTCATTTGATTGTCCGGAAAAATCACCGATAAAAAATATTTAGAGCTTTCATTATCACGCATTTTTGCAATTCGGGAAGCAGCAGCAGAGCGATGATGACCATCGGCAATATACAAACAATCCATAGAATCAAAAGTATTTGTTATAGTAGTAATATCAGATTCATCATCAATTATCCAGATAGAATGGATTACACCATCATCTGCAGTTAAATCATAAAGCGGCTTTTTGTTTGCTATTTTAGCAGCAATTTCATCAATAGTGGCATTATGCCGATACGTTAGGAACACAGGACCAGTCTGAGCACTTAATGCATCAATTTGATTAACACGATCATCTTCTTTAACAGGACGGGTGTACTCGTGTTTTCGGATTTTGTTAGAATCATAATCAGCAACGGATGCTATACCGACCAGGCCAATTTGCTCCTGATTACCCATTCGTAATTTATATAAATAGTAATTCGGTTTTTTATCTCGAACCAGAATATTTTCTTCAATGAGTTTATTTAAATTTTCCAGTCCTTTTTGATAAACTGTAGCATCATAAGGGTCGGTGCCTTCAGCTAAATCTATTTCCGGTTTAGAAATATGTAAAAAACTTCGCGGTCTATCTTTAGCCCGTTCTCTTGCTTCCGCAGTATTCAAGACATCATAGGGAGGTGCAATTACATCAGCAGCAAATTCTTGTTTTGGTTTTAATGCTGCAAACGGTTTAATCATTGACATTCTATATATTCCTTATTGCTAATAATAATTATAAATTAATCAAATACAAACACGGCCCGAATTAGTATCCGGGTGGTTATTATTTACTTCAGTTAAGACAAATTACGTAATGCTGAAATTCGAGCAGATAACGAGGGATGACTTATAAATAATTGATAGAGTGAACTACGATATATATTTTCGTAGTTAATAGCTAGATTTTGTGAAACGATTTTACCGTTACAGGCTTGCATACATTCCAGCGCCCTTAACATGCTTTCCTGTCCTGCAATTTTTGCCCCGCATAAATCCGCATGAAATTCTCTTTGGCGACTAAACCACATAACCAATAAACTTGCCACCCAGCCAAAACTTAGCTGGGCCAGGCTCACGACCAGATAATAAAATATTATATGCCAGGACTTTTGTTCTGGTAGAATTTTACTTAACAAGAATTTTACACTATTTGCAGGTAAATAAACGATACTGTTCACAACGCCCTGCATTAACGCTAAAGTTAACATGTCGCCATTAGCTATATGTGAAATCTCATGGCCAACAACACCTCCCATTTCATCTTGAGTCATTACTTCAAGTAATTGTTGACTGATAGCTAACAATGCATAGTCACGCTTAAATCCTGTCGCAAACGCGTTAATATCATAACCTTGATAAATCGTTATAATTGGCATTTTAATACCAACTGCGTCACTCAAGCGTTTAACAGTTGAATACAATCGCAATTCATTTGCCGTTTCAGGAATTACAAGTGTTCTTACATTTAGAAATAATTTAACAATTAATTTTGACAGTAATATAGATACAAAGGAGCCAATAATTACAAACGCTAAAATCCAGAAGAGTAACTGAAAAAATGTTTCAGAGGGTAACAAAAGCCAGTTACTGCTACTCAAAATTAAAACGTTAACAGTAAATAATAATGCCACAGCAAATACTGTAGCTGAAAATAATATCAATGTTCGTAACAAATTATTCACTGTATCTGGATAAATTTTAAATTAACAATAATCATGATTATACAGTGACATTAGCTTAATACCGAATATAAATCCTGAAAAACTAAGGATTATCCAGGAAGCTGAACTAATTTATTACTACTGTCATATTTCTGTAATTTAATGAAGTTATAATGGGCTATGATAAACTAGAAAAACACAAAAAAATCATACACTTACAAATCTTACTTAATTTTATTAGGTGTATTACATAAAAATACTGTTTTTCGAACTAAAATTCAGAGTTACAGTCTAAAGGAATTAGTACAACATCAATTATAATAAGACTATAATAACTCTTGAAGAAAATACCAATTTTTAACAATAATATCATTAGTTTAACAGATATCATCAGGCATCATAAAATAGTTAACAATGTCGAACGTATATAAAAAAAGCATCACTTTTACGATATCTACTAGTAAAAAATTTTTTAGGAATATTTTATCAATTATAATTCCTAAACATATCCCTATTGCCGTTAAATTATCAGTTTTAATTACATTATTAATTTCAATTGGAATGGTGTTATTAGGTGCAGTTATTATTTCCAATCAAACACAACTTGTTCAAGATCAAACCAATGAATTTGGTAAAGCTATCATTGAACAATTATCAGAATCTTCAAAAGAATTAGTGCTATCAGAAGATCGATTAGGCTTAATGGTGTTAGTGCGCAATCTTAATGCTATCGACAGCATTCTAGGTGTTGCAATTTATTCAGATAGTGGAACCATTCTGGCATCCACGGGAATTTTACCCTACGATGATATTATTTCCTTGTATGGTAAGTCAGATCAATTAAAAAATTCTAGCTACACAACCGACTGGATGTTGGAGTCAGAAAATACAGAACCACAACTCATAACATCGTATATTACTCCAATTCGCTTCCAGGGCATTATTGCCGGTCATGTTGTTGTTAATTTTAGAAAAAGTTTTATAAAAAAATATTTATCTCACACCATTCGAGCAATTATTGCAGCAACAATTCTAATGATAATGTTAGGTATTATTG
>CAYOHQ010000407.1:0-2765 GCA_964403805.1 uncultured Thioalkalispiraceae bacterium
AGCGTCCTTATTCTATGTTTTGTTGATTTCGTTGATGTTAAGCTGGTTTACTGCTGTTAGTTTAACGCCTTTCTTTGCAGATTTATTTTTTAAAGAAGAGATTAATCAGGCAAAAAATAACTCCGAAATTAATTCTCAAAACGAGTCCGACCCCTATGCTGGTGCTTTCTTTGTGTATTTCAGGAAATTTTTGGATTTTTGTATGCGTAATGCAAAAGTAACTATTATCGCATCGGTTATATTATTAGTCGTAAGTGCTTATGGTTTTCAATTTGTTAAAGTAGTGTTCTTTCCCAGTATGACAACCCCCATGGTATTGGTTGATTATTGGCGTCCACAGGGTACTGATATTCGTGAAACCTTTAAAGATATTCAAAAACTCGAAGTATGGGTTAGTAAACAAGAAAATGTGAAACAAGTGAGTTCCAATACCGGTAAGGGTGGGATTCGTTTTATGTTGACTTATGCACCTGAAAAAATATTCCCCAGTTATGGGCAATTAATGGTTGAAGTAGGAAACTATAAACAAATAGATTCTTTAATCGCTAAAATGGAAACAGAATTGTTAGAAAATTATCCCGATGCATTATTCAAGTTTAAGAAATTTGAATTAGGTCCATCCAAACAAGGTAAGATAGAAGTGCGTTTTAGTGGAGCAGACCCTGTTGAATTACGAAAATTATCAGAGCAAGCTCAGGCAATTATGCGGCGTGATCCGGGTATCACGGCACTTCGAGATGACTGGAAAGCCCGCACTAAAGTAATACGCCCGCAATTTGCTGAAGCTCAGGCTCGTAAAGCCGGTATTAGTAAACAGGATTTGGATGATGTTTTGCAAATGAGCTTTTCAGGGAAACCCATTGGTTTATACCGAGATGGAACTAATTTAATGCCAATAATTGCCCAACCACCATCAGATGAACGTTTGAATATAGACAGTATGTCAGAATTACAAATCTGGAGTCCAGTATACAAACGTTATATTTCGATTTCGCAAATCGTCTCTAATTTTAAAACATCATGGGAAGATTCAATAATAAACCGCCGAGATCGTAAAAGAACTATTATGATAGTGGCTGATCCAAAAATACTGGGCAATGATACAACTGATGCAGTCTTTAAAAGAATTCGAGCAAAAATTGAAAATATCCCTTTAGCAAAAGGTTATGAACTGGAGTGGGGTGGCGAATTTGAAAGCTCTGGCGATGCGCAAGGGCCATTAAAACGCTCATTACCGATTGGTTTATTATTAATGTTTGTTATTACTGTGTTATTGTTTAAAACTGTTCGACAACCATTAATAATTTGGTCAACAGTGCCAATGGCATTAATCGGTGTCACTATTGGATTGCTGGTTACTGGAACACCGTTTACGTTTATTGCCTTACTCGGTTTTATTGCATTGATCGGAATGTTAATTAAAAATGGTATTGTATTGGTAGATCAAATTAATCTTGAAATAAATGAAGGCAAGGAACTCTATTCTGCAATTTTTGATTCAGCAGTTAGCCGTGTGCGTCCGGTATCTATGGCTGCGATTACGACTATTTTAGGTATGATTCCATTGTTATTCGATGCATTTTTCTCATCAATGGCAGTAACGATAATGTTTGGATTAGGTTTTGCTACTGTACTAACATTGATAATGGTGCCTGTTTTCTACAAACAGTTTTATAAAGTAAAATATCAGCCTTTGAATTAGTTATTTATTATTGCTCTATTTTATTTTTGTGGCATCAATGGATTACAGTCTTTAATAATTACTTTACCTTGTAGCATATTACCTTTTGAATATTCGTTAAAATGGCAGGTATTGGTTTTTGGATCATAATTTTCAATCCACAGATTTTCATCTTTCCAGGTAGCCCCGATATGACGCTGACCTTCAGGAACGACTAATGACATTACGCCACCGTATTTTTTTACAAATATTTGTTGGAAATGGAAATAATAGGCAGTCCAGCCAATAATAAAAACAATAACTGCTGCAATGAGGGCAGGTTTCCACTGCTCCATTTTTATGCCAATAAAGTATAGTGCAGCAACAATAATGGCAATAACGGCTATCCAATAAAAATATGTAATCATAATAATATCTCCTGAATATCACTGTATTTTCAACAAGGGCAAACTAATAATAACATCTTATGATTGAAGTCAGTTAACAATACGCCTATTATTGTTGTTTGATTAACCTAATATAACAATTATTTTGAGAACAGTATGCCTAAATTGAGATTTCCAGCATTATTATTATTTGTTTTAGCCTTCACTATAACAAGTTCTGCATTTTCGGAAACTGTTTTAAAAATAGCAACCAGCCACTGGTCACCCTATGTTGATAAGAAGCTACCGAAAAGTGGTCTTGCTATGGATATTGTCACTTCGGTATTTAAAAAAGCAGGTTATCAATTGGAAGTTAGTTATGAAAAATGGCCTCGAACATTAGAGGGTGCTCAAATTGGAATTTACGATGCCATCGCAACTGCCTGGTATTCAGAGAAAAGAGCAAAATTATTTGCATACACTGATGCCTATTTAAATAACGAATTAAAATTTTTAGTGCGCTCAGATTCTACAATGAAATTTACCCGTTATGATGATCTTCAGGATAGATTAATTGGTGTGGTAAAAGATTATGCTTATGGTGGTGATTTTATGAAAGCTAGAAATTTTATGCGTTTTCAGGCTAATCAGAATTTTCAAAATATTGATTTGGTCTTTAAAAAACAAATTGATGCTGCCATAGCAGTCGAACGGGTATT
>CAYOHQ010000408.1:0-2750 GCA_964403805.1 uncultured Thioalkalispiraceae bacterium
ACAAAAAAAAACTTAACAAAGTTAGAATCTAGACGAACAAAGTGACTTTGATAATAACGGTACCATGAAAGCGTAAGTAACAAGTGTAGAAGCTTACGAAGAAAATTGTTGCCAAAATAGTATCTATTTAGTTACTTATAAGGGTAAGGGTGTATTCGTCGTTAGTGATAATTTTGGTTCTTCTTGGGGAGATTTAAAAATTGAAAATTGGAAGGGAAAACCAAGCATAGTTATGATTGAAAATAATGAAGGCTCTAATCTTGAGCAAGCTGAAGAAATTAAACGTCGGTATGTACTCGATTCTGCAGGGCAAGCGGAAGTTGCAGAATACTCGATACGAAAGCATATACCTGCATTGCGTGATATGAAGTCTGCCGAATTTGAATTTGCTAAAAGTGGCGAATATCGCAAGATGGAGTTTGATCTTAATGGCGATGGTAACAAGGACATTATAAAAGGTGAGTTGTATGAACGCTGGGGAAGAATAGCATGGTCTGTCACCATAGCGGGTATGAATGAAATCAGTAGTGAACCACATTGCAAACGGATTGGTATATTATCAACGAAAACAGCAGGATTTAACGATATTGTATGTGATTTTGATACGATATTACGTTGGAATGGAAAAAAATATTTATAAATAATTTGGTATTAATTAATAAGGGGAAACAATAAAAAATTATTGGTTAGTTTAATTTTAATCATTAGTCGGAAATTATAATAATGAAAAATGGATTTTTAATAACTATATTACTTAGTATTTTTATATCAGCAACTCACGCTGATTCAGATGAACCGCATTTTAATAGTTTGAGCGATGACTTGATTGCTAAGGTCGCTAGAGTTATAAAAACAAATAAATTAACTTATATGTCATTAGAATGCTTGCTATTTATTCGGCCTTATTTTAAAGATGGGATGTATAGAATCGATGTTCGAGAAAATCATAATGAGAAATGTAGTGGAGATTCTGGTACAGCCCTTATGGTGTTATGGGCAAGAGTTGAACAAGAAACTGGAGCAATTTGGGTTATGTCCTATGACACATCCTTTAAATGGCGAAAAATTATAGGAGAAACCTTTGCTGATATAGCAAAATTGAAAACTGGAGTTGGGAATAGTGTAGAACACCCATTAACAACAACGCGGCTATATAAAAAAATAGCTACAAAATGCCAGCGAATAGATCTAAAAACATGGTCTCATCCAACAAAAGATATTATCGAGCAAGCAGATGTTTCTCTTGAATGGTTAGAGCTATGTAATTCAAAAAAATATCCGATATATGGTATTCGATTCACCGATAATCAAAATAAGATGATTACTGGTAACTATAGAAAATTCTACCAAGAACTATTTAAGGGAAATGGCAAATGGCCATTGTCGATTGTTGCGGTAAAAAATAATACAATTATTTCCTTATCAAAAGTAGATGGTAAAAAAATTATTGAATATGAAATATATTCAAAATAAATATGGTGTTTATATGCGATTTTTAATTCTTTTTGTGTTTTTATTTTCAAATGATAGTTTTGCTGATGATTGGTTGTATGGTACCTGGGAAATAACGGGTGCAGAATTTAGTGTAATTACAACCTGGAGCGATGCTGAGGCTGAGGCATTTATTGGGAAATCAATTGAGTATTCACGAAAAAAATTAGAATTTAATAATAAAAAATGCAATCAGTACACAATGGAAACCAAAGTTATAACTAAAAATACTTATGAAGATAAAAACGGCTTTACATTTAGCTAGCTTGGAATTAAGGGTAACGAATTAACTGTATACAATATTGATTGTGAGGTTGGTAATTTTTGGGAAGGTTCGAGAATAATTAGAGTTGCTGATAGAGTAGCTTACATTGGCTGGGATGGTGCTCAATTTAAAATTAAAAAAATTGTGCATAGAGCTGCACCTGCACAATATGTTTGTCCAGTCATTGGTGAATCAATTCATTGGATTGCAGATTATTGTATGAATAAAAATGGTACTGATGATTTTTTTAATTCCAATGTACAGGATTGTTATAATAGGGAAGAACTAAAAGTTAAAAAAGAAAATCAAGATTCATGCATAGTTAAAAAATATTATAAAAAGAAACTGTGCATTATTCAAAAAGAGTTTTATGGTAATTCATGGGAGCGATGTGTGCGGGATAAAGAATTCCTGCCAAAATCTGTAAGAGGTAATGGAGTGGAATTGTAATATTAATTTATTTTTTTCGCTTTAACAAAACATAAATTGCACCTGTGCCACCATCGACCTGTCGAGCTGAACAAAAAGCCAAAACTTCATCTCGTTGTTGCAGCCAGTGATTTACCTTATGTTTTAGAACTGGTTTTTTATTAAATGAACCTCGACCTTTGCCATGAATAACCCGAACAACACGTAAATTAGTTTGAGCGCAATACAATAAAAATTCTGCAACAAGAATTTTCGCTTCAGCAGAAGTTTTGCCATGCAAATCCAATTCCCTTTCAATTGCAAATTGACCACGTTTTAGTTTTCTTATGACATTGTTTTGTATTCCTGTGCGTGAAAAAAATAATTCATCACCAGTGACGACATCTGCTTCATCAACAGGATCAGACATCATGTCTTGTAATACTTGTTGGTGATCTTTTAGTCTTTGAGTTGGACGAGCGAGTGGTCGTTTTAGCCGTGGGGCTGCCCTATTATTGTGCTCACTATCCAAATGGCACATTTCGAGCCTGGCGAATGAGTTCGCGGCAACGAGTGCAAAACCCGC
>CAYOHQ010000409.1:0-2740 GCA_964403805.1 uncultured Thioalkalispiraceae bacterium
ACTAATGCCACCTTCACCGGTATTGTGTGCAAAGTTACCTGTTTTTGCACCCTTGTTTAATGCCATAATAGCATTTTGACTTAAGGCGCCAAAACTCATTGCTGAAATATTTAATGGTGAGGCATCATAAGGTTGTTTACAATCAACTCCACCAAAACGAATTCTTGGATTTTTTTCAGGTGTATGATTTGGTGACAGAGAATGATTAACCCATTCATAGCCGCTACGGTAAACATCAAACAGAGTTCCAAAAGGTCGCGTATCACGCACACCTTTGGCACGCTGGTACACTAGTGCTCTGAACTCACGATTAATGGGTTGACCATTAGTATCTGACTCAACAAAATATTGTTGAATCTCGGGTCGTATCGACTCAAAGATATAACGAAAACGTCCAATAACAGGATATAAACGTAAAATTGTATGTTTACGCTGAAGCATGTCGTACAACCCAATAGCTGCTATCGGTGCAATAGTAATGAATAACCAATACGCATTGAACCAGAACTGTGCCAATGCTAATATTACAAGTGTTATCGTTGTTACTAGTATTATGAACCAATTTCGTACTGTCATTATTATTTTATCCAATTAAAAACACTGCTAACTATTTAAGCACAACAGTGTTTGTTTTACTATTTTTTAGTATTGTCCATGTAATCACTGATGATTAATGATCCAATTTTTGGTAAGTTAATCCAAGAACAAATCCCCAAATTATATGTAACATCAATGTGGCTATAGGGGCCATTATTCCCAAATTTGTCCCAAATAATCCGGCACCAGCCATTGGCATAGGTCCAATCATCATCATTAACCATGCGGCGGTTGAAAAAATAATGGCACTAACAATAACACCACCGGGTAGTTTCTTTACCAACACTGCGAACAAAACACCCCAGACGACCGTGCCAATCATAAAGTGTGCAATCCAGCCCATCACCAGCGATGCGCTCATCATGTCAGCCAACATTTTAATGGCATTGAGTTCAGGCATGACACCCATTTTGGCTTTTGCTATCATCAATATTGATAATACAACTGTAGCAACAAAACCCGATATTAAACCTGCTTTGATATTCATTTTAGTTTCTCCTGTAAAATCAGAACGTTAATCTATTATTAACAGTTAGATGCAGGTAAACCGTATTTGGTTACAGTTATAACAGGAAATAAATGTGGTAAATAACTACTGTTTACGAGCTTTAAGAATTGCCTTTATTAGATCTTCCGGAACATTATCAGAAACAGAATCATCATCAGAACCAAACACGGCCTGGCTCATTTCCAATGAGCGCTGATAGGCCGACAAATAATCTCGACATTCGCTACAAACACGTAAGTGCCTTTCGAAAAGCGTTCGTTTGATGTCAGCCAAATCATCATCAAGATAACTTTGCACAAAATCTTCAAACTCTTTGCAGGTAATCATTCCGTGAACATTATTTAGCATAATGCTCTTTAATTTTTTATAAATTTTATTCATTAACTTCATTACTGCGATTCCCCACGTAATACAGGCTCAATCAGTTTCTTCAATGCGGCGCGAGCACGATGTAAACGAACCTTAACGTTACTTTCGGTGATTTCCAATAATTTTGCAACTTCACTGGTATCATAACCTTCGATGTCTCGAAGTAACAAAACGTTACGATATTGTTGCGGTAATTGATAAATAGTATTTTTAACCATGGTACTCAGGTGTTCATTTACAAGGACATCTTCCACTGAAGCAAGATGATTCCAACGGGCTTCAATACGGCAATTGTCTTGATCAAACTCGGGTAGAAATTCATCAATCGACTGTTCTGCGCGACGTTTTTGTTGGCGCATCTTCATCAAACAGGAATTAACGGTTATCCGATGCAACCAGGTTTTCAAGCTTGAGCGTTGCTCAAATTGCTTTAATGAACGAAAAGCACTAATAAATGCATCCTGCACTGCGTCTTCTGCAAGTGCACAATCACCGAGCATGCGCTCGGCTAATGCAAGCATCCAGGCAATATGTTCATGCACCAGACTGTTTGCTTCAGTATCGGTTATATCCCGAGTTTGTGTTGATTGTGGTTTTATCAATTCATCAGACATGATTAATATTCAGATTCTATTCAATTATAACGAATACATATTTAAGCAATTTTATCATAATATGATTTGAAAATAATTAAAAAGTCTATCCAGAAAATCATATTTAGTTAAATTCATCTATTTAAATTATTTTGAAAATACTATTTTAAAATTAATACTATAATAGTATATGCAATTAAGTTAAATCAAAGTAAATAGGTATGAACAAATATGAATATAAATTGTCTACATTATTTACAGTATCATTTTTGAATATTGGTTAAAACGATAATAGTGTGTCACAAGATTTTTCACAACAGAAATATAGCATATTAAAAATGGTAAAATAATGATAAATAACACTCATATTGCATGTCATGATTGCGATTTGTTAATTAATGTTATGAGCTTAACTGAAGGCCATAAAGCAGTATGCCCGCGATGCGGATATACATTAACAACCAGACATAATAATTCTCAAAACAGAGTGGCTTCTTTTTCCATTACAGCTTTAATTTTTTTATTTTTTTCCAATTTTTTTCCATTTTTAACTTTCAGTGCCCAAGGACAAGATCGAACAGTAACACTGATACAAAGTATAACAGTTATTGCTAATGACGACTTTTCTACTTTAGCTGTATTAATTTTTACCACAATATTGGTTATTCCGTTA
>CAYOHQ010000410.1:0-2739 GCA_964403805.1 uncultured Thioalkalispiraceae bacterium
GAAGCTTACAGAAGCTGAATTTAAAGAACAAAAAACTAAATTTCAAAATTTATTAGAGTCTTTAGAAGAGTACACTAAATTTAAGACCTGTTTAGCTGATATTCGAGTTCTACCACACTATCAATATTCTGATGATGAATGGAATATTCTCGAATCATTATTTAAAATATTATTATTTTCAGCAGCCCAGCTTCGTAGCGTGTTTAGTTCTCATGGTAAAGTGGATTTTATCGAAATGTTGCTCGCTGCAAAAAGAGCTTTGGGTGAGAGTGATAACCCAACCGATTTATCGCTTCGGCTTGATTATCAATTAAAACATCTATTGGTAGATGAATTTCAGGATACCTCACAAAATCAATTCGATTTATTTACCCAACTAACAGCCGGTTGGCAACAAGGTGATGGTCGAAGTTTATTTCTTGTTGGCGATCCCATGCAATCAATCTATCGATTTCGTGAAGCCGAAGTGGGATTATTTATTCAAGCCTGGAATAACGGCCTGGGTGATATCGTATTAGAATCCTTAAATTTAACTGTGAACTTTCGATCTCAAAAAACAATTGTTGATTGGGTTAATACTAAATTTCCAGTTATTTTTCCTGATCACAATGACAAAACAGCAGGAGCAGTTCGGTATACAGAGTTTGATGCTTTTAAAGAGGAAACCAGTAACACCGCAGTACAGTTACACCCCTTATTCGATCGCGACGATTCAGAAGAAGCAGCGTTAATAATTAAACTAATCGAACACGCGAAACAAACTAGCCCGGATGGGCGAATCGCAGTACTGTGTCGTAATAAATCACATTTAGTTGAAATAGTCGCATTATTAAACCAAAAAACAATATCCTATCAGGCAGTCGAAATTAATGTATTAAACACATTACCCGTAATACAGGATCTGTTATCGTTAACAAAAGCACTATTGCATCTAGCAGACCGAATCGCATGGTTAGCATTATTACGAGCACCATTCATTGGCTTAACACTCAGTGACATTCATACACTCACATACGAGCACCCGACAAAAACAGTATTACAGTGTCTGCTGAATGAATCACTAATTAAAAATTTAAGCGCTGATGGACAGCTACGGTTACAACGGGTTGTGCCACTACTGACAATTTCCATAAAAAATAATCAGCGTGTTAACTTTCGTAACGGGATTGAAGATTTGTGGATGGCTCTCGGTGGCCCAGCCTGTTGTGCAACTGACACCAAATTGGCTGATGCCGAAGTTTACTTTCAATTACTTGAGACATTAAATTCAGAAAAAGAATTGCTTGATGCGCAATCATTGGATAAACATTGCCAAAAATTATTTGCACTGGACGATATTTATGCCAGTGATCAATTACAATTAATGACTATTCATAAATCCAAGGGACTGGAATTTGAAACAGTTATTATACCGGGGCTAGGAAAAACAACGGCGAGTGACAAAGCGAAGCTACTTTATTGGTGTGAACGAACTGGTCCCCAGGGTTATCCTGAATTGGTATTTGGTCCGATTAAATCTGTATGGGATGAAAAAAATAAAACCACCGACTATATTAAAATTCTGGAACAGGAAAAAATAGATTATGAAATTGGCCGCCTATTGTATGTTGCGGTTACCAGAGCAAAACAAAGCTTACATTTAATTGGACACGTTAATATAAAATCAGACTCCAGTATGGCAGCGCCAGCGAGTAATAGCTTATTAGCACAACTCTGGCCGATAGCAGAACAACAATTTTCAACTGCGTTTGAGTTACTTAATAATGAAACTAATGTGGATGAAGAATCAGATACTCAAGATAATACAATAAGATATAAAAATACCTCACGCCTTCGATTAATTAATAATTGGGTATGTCCTGCACCACCAGAAGATATTAAAATTTCACAAAAAGAAACAACACAGGAAATAGATGATATTGATCTGGAATTTGATTGGGCAGGTGATACAGCAAAACATATTGGTTCAGTGGTTCATCGAATTCTTGAACAACTTACCATTAGCAATACTCAAATTAATATCCCACAAATTACCTTAAGCAGTAAAATTTTACTCAGTCGATTAGGTATTGTTGAAGAACAATTAGATTCCGCAATTCAACGGGTTGTTACGGCCGTTGAAAATACTTTATCCGATAAACGTGGACAATGGATTATATCGAATGATCATAAAGACGCTAAATCAGAATTTAAAGTGACAGCTGTAATTGATAATGATATACGTCACATGATCATCGATCGAACATTTATTGATGAAAATGATATTCGATGGGTAATAGACTATAAAACGGGTAGTCATCAAGGTGGCGGTATGACTGAATTTCTGGATAGAGAGCAACAACGCTATCAATCACAATTGCAATATTATGCTGATGCGATGAAATTATTAGAAAACCGACAAGTTAAAATGGCGCTTTATTTTCCAATGATGCAAGAATGGCGGGAATGGTGTTAAATATTTTTCTAATTTTTAGACTAGTTTTCTGATTGTGCATTAAATACGTCTATGTAAGCTCAACAGAAGCTTCTTTACTTGTCATATATTTCTGCTAACCGTAGTTCATGTATACGTATGGATTAACACGATAGCCACCGGCTTTGAAAGTGGTGTAGGCAATTCAAGACACACTTTAGAACGATTGCATCGTTCATTAAGTACTTCCTCGCTGCGCTCAGGTCGCGCGAAACATTGCCATCCATGGCTTGCTCGGGTGCCGCGTCCTCGGCAACTGCTCCTGC
>CAYOHQ010000411.1:0-2731 GCA_964403805.1 uncultured Thioalkalispiraceae bacterium
CACAGCGAGCACATCATCCGCGTCCGTTGCAGCAAACACGACTAGCGAATCGGCCGCACCGAACAAAACGAGTACTCAACCTCAACCCGCTGTTAAAACACCAGTATCACCAAACGATCCACAAGTCGTTAATGCTGCATGGGCTAAACCGAGAGTTGAAGTCGGAACACCAATCGATATTGCATTCACTGTGATGAACTTTAAAGGTGGTGAAGCCGTCAAAATTAAAATATACGAATACGATAAAAATGGTTTAAAAGATTTAGTTGATACTATCAATACAAAACTAAAAACTGGATCAGGGCAATACAAAGCTACTTGGACTCGATCAGCACAACAAGCCAATCAGGATTTAGCACAAGACCAACAAGCCGGTGATACTGGACCATTGGAATATCGATTTGAGGTGGAGATTACAGGGAGTAAAGGAACTAAAGCATCGGGGCCTTTGAATCTTACTAAAACAGTTGTATACGAACCTGAAGATAAATCAGGTAAAACGTTCACAGAAGGTAAAGAATTTGAACTTGAAACAGCCGATGGTAAATTGCTAAAAGCAAAAGCCACAAATGGAAAAATAACATTTGAGAATGTAATAGTCGGACCTGTTAAATTGTTTACAATCGGATAAGAAAGGACACTGCAATATGGCTACAACCTATACACCTCAACGGATCTGTGTATCAAGTGAATCTCTCAACTGTGAAGAATTTGTTGAAGTAAAAAAAATACGATTTCATGCAACAGTTCGAACGTATATATTTTATGTTCCAGGAACTACTGATCCTGTCAATATTGATTATAATAAATCATCAAATGCAGGTTCGTCATATTGGGATAAATTTAAAAAAGATGAAAATGGTAATAAAATTAATGCATATGGAGAGCTAAAAAAACAAATTGATAAGATCAAACAAAACTGTGACGTAACAATCATAGATCGCGATTTTGAATGGAATGGCGATAACAATGAAGCAGAGCGAATTAAAGCTGGAGAAGATCTAAAAAATTATATCATTCGAAAATCACGTTCAGGTGTACATACCCCAGTTGAAATTCATTTAATTGGCCATTCACATGGTGGCAATGTCATTAATGAATTCACAAAACTAGCAGCAAAAGATCCACAATTTCCTCCAGCCACAAAAATTAAATCAATAGTCTATTTATCCACCCCATTTTTTAAAAATCAAGCACAGTTAGATACATCAGTAATGCATGAAAAAGGTAAAGTTATCAATGTCTATAATGACTATGATTTTACCCAGCGTTTTGTGGCGAATTTTTCAATGTTTCAAATGCCGATGTTATTAAAGCAATTTGAAGGTAAAGATGAGAAAGGAAAAATTACCGGTGATATAGATTTTTACAATGCTAAAGAGAAATTGACCGGCAGTTTACGTTTTGCTGCAATGGGGGCTAATGCCATAACGCTAACAACAGCGAGTGGACCAATGTTGGATAAATTATTTATAGACGATATCGCAGGAGGTTTGTTGTGGAAGGATGCCATTTCATTATTTGGTGATGTAAAAACAGTTCTAACGACACTATTAGCTATTTTTGAGGATGTGAATAGTAGTTACCCTGAATTTATTACTAGTGATATATTAACTGATATAACAACAATAATTACAGTTTTAAAAGGAGACTTAGATATTATAGTTAATAATTTAAAGAGAAGAACTGGAAATTATTCATTAATCAAACTAAATTTAGATGTGCGACCGGGTTTAGTGAGTTTTATGCAAAATTTAAATATTTTTTTAAAATTTCAAGGTAATCCAGATTCAGGAATACTCGAAAGTGATTTAATTGCATTTCTCGATAAAGTCATTTTAAACCAAATAGACACATTTGATAATACCTATGCCAACCCATCCGAGCTTCAAGTAAAAGGCGCTTGTGATTTTCTAAATGATTCAGTCACGTCGAACGACCCGTATGATCAATGTTCAGAAAGCGCAAATTATAAAAAATGGATTATTGAAATGTGCGCAGACGAAGACAAATATGAAAGTTTAGGGGAATCAGGACAAAAGGGACAACAAGGCGCCATTCAACGAGCCGAAATGGTGTTTAAAATGCTAGCCCAAATAGACTCGCTACATGACATCATAAAATCAAAAACAGAATTCTTAGACTACTTTAAATGGTTCATCAATAAAAATGATTATCCTGTAATAGAAACATTACAAACAACATTAACTGAAATAGGTAATCAACTCGCTAAACGTAAAAGAAACATCACCCACAAAAAAGACTTAGCCGGTGTATACTATGAAGCATTAGAAGTACCAACATTCAGTTATTTTCATCCCATATTAAAGCTAGCGACACTCGGGCCCCGTCTTGCGACATCATATTTTAATAAACGAAATGCAAAACCATTTATCGACCAACGCGGTAGTGTAGCCTATCTTGCTGTCGTTGCTCATAGTGTTAGTCGAGAAAAATTAAATGATGCTTCATTAGCTGCCTGGACAGAACAACTCTATCCGAAAGGAACCTCACCGACTAAATACATTAGCTTATAACAAGAAAATGAAAAGAATTAAAATCATTACCGGCATAGTATTTTTAGTTTATTCATCAGTGGCGAGTGCCGAATTAATTGATACTGTCGTCACATGTAGAAATCCAACAACAATTCAAAAACAAACGTTTGACGCGTTGTTTAAACTCGTCAGAAAACGGTATTCTCGCGCTAAATGTCAGAGCGTTATTACAG
>CAYOHQ010000412.1:0-2722 GCA_964403805.1 uncultured Thioalkalispiraceae bacterium
AACCTGAATCATTAATGCTGAATTAAGTATACTACGGTGTTAGTTTTGCGCTTACGTTCTTTATGAAGAGAGCCTTACTTCCACCATTGGTCTTCCAACAACACTAAATGCGAATGTAGCAAAATATCCTTTTCCGGCTACTGTAACAAATATATATCAGCTTGATCCTGTACTTGGAAGTTCCGGTGGTTTAGTTTCAGGTAGCTCTGGTAGTTATTCTATTTTTGGATGGCGTACTAAATTCACATTAGGCAGCCGTGATGCGGTGGTATCAATTTATCAACCTAGTCAAGATATGGCTCCTAGCACACCCTATTCTATAGATACTAATCAACAGTTTAATGGTGTTGCTATATTTCCTTCTGGTGAGGGGTTGGCTGTTACAATTAATAATAGCGGTAAATATTTAAGTTATTCTAAATATGATCCTTCATTAGGTAAGTGGAGCAGGCAGAAGTTAGAGACTATACCGGTGGTTGATGCATTTAAGTTGTATCATGGTGCTCGTGATATTGTAACGATTGTATGGGTGGCTAATTTAAAGCTATATGTTAAACGTTATAAACCTGGTGCTATGTTTGGATGGCAAAAAACACAAAGTGTTAACGTTCAAGCAAACACGACTACAGACATCACATCTGATTTAAATGGTCGAGCAACAATTATGTTGAATTCATATGTAGTAAGTACGGCAGTATCAGATATATTTGCAATTCGATTAGAATAATAAGGAATATTAGGTTCAATATAAGAAAGGTGACTCCAACCTTAACATTTGCTTAAGGTTGGAGGTGTATGGTTTTAAGAATGGGGCAGAGTGGATCTCTGCAAAAAAATAAAAATAACCTTCTTGCAAGGAAGCTATTTCATTGGCAACTGATGATTTTAGTGGTGACGACAAACCTGTCGAGCTAGAAGGTATCATTAAATTTTGATGGCAGTAAATTACTTGTTGGCGCACATAAAGAAAATTCAGCCACATCTATTATTGATATTGTCAATAAAGCCCCTAGTGGTGTTTCGGCTTTATCTGGAGCAGCGTATTTATATTAAAAATATTTAGGTAATAGTTGTAAATAAAAAAACGGATAAAAATACAAAGAATAATTATAGTTACAAGGTATGGAACATCGTTACTAATATCAGGTTCCATTTATTTCGATTATCAGTGTGTGTAAGGACATGGACGTGACCACAACAATTGAAGATTCACTCAGTACCAAAGCGAATGTAAGCCAATTTTTTATTACAGTCCAAGGACAAGCCGACGGTGCGTTGTCGGTACTCGAATACGAAATTGAAGAATACACACTCTCCAATGATTTCACGTTTCGAGTGAATACCATTGGCAAAGAAGTCATCCCACCAACAGAATTAATCGGCAAAAAAGCCACCCTCATTACCAAATGCGGCACAACCGAACAAGTAGTGCATGGCATTATAGCCGGGATGCAATACGTTCGGCATTTAGTCGATGGCGAAGAACACATACTCATTATTAAATCTATTTTAACCGGATTAAACCACTACAGTCACAATCGAGTTTTTTTAAATAAAGACATTAAAATGATTGTCGAAGAAATCTTACTCGGTGCCGGCATAGCCGCCTCCGAATTTGTTTTTAAAACACGGCACCAATACCCGCAATACGAATACCAGGCACAATACCACGAAACCGATTTAGCCTTTTTACAACGCCTAATCGCCCTCCACGGCCTCTTTTTTCGTTATGTCTACGAGCCATTAAAAACCATCATCACCTTTTATGACAACAGTGACGACTGTCCACTCATGAGTGGACAATCTGATCTGGAATACATTGTACAAACAGGCACCGTACGGAATTATGAAACCATCTACTCGATGCGTTTGAGTTGCACCCTGCTAACCGATAATGTTCACCTAAAAGAATACAATTACCGTACCCCCGAAGCCGATTTACAAAATGTTCAACGTAATAGCACATCAGAAACTGGCAGTGGCAGCCACTACGCCTACGGTGAAAACTATTCTACACTCGATGCCGGTGAACAGCTTAGTCGTGTTCATCAACAAAGTATCGATTGTCACCGAGTAACATTTATAATCGACACCGATTACCGTGGTATTGAACCCGGTCTTAAAATAACCATTTCCAACCACCCCGACGAGTCACGCAATGGCGACTATTTCATTATTGAAGTCATCAAACAATCTGCCAATCAACGCGCCGCAATAATAGTCAATTTTGGTGGTAAGGCCACTGAGATAGACGGTGATAAAACCAAAACCTTTTTTGCGCAATGCCGAGTCATTCAAGTGGGTGTACCGTATCACACGCCATTATTAGAAAGACCCTTAATACAAGGTACTTTTAATGCGGTCGTTGAAAGTACCGGCGGCGAGTATGCTTACATCGATGAACAAGGCCGTTACCGAATCCGAATGGGTTTTGATATTGGTGATGCACCCGAAGGTGAAGCCAGTCACCCGGTAAGGATGGCGCAAGCCTATACTGGTAAAGATTACGGCATCCATTTTCCACTGCACAAAAATACCGAAGTCGTGGTTAGCTGCATTAATGGTGATATTAACCGACCAATTATTTTAGGCACTGTACCCAATCCCGACAACCATAGCCCGGTGACATTAACCAATAAAAGCCACAATATTTTACGCACCTTTGGCGGCAATGAATTGTTAATGGACGACACCATCGATGCTGAAAAAATCGAACTGTTTA
>CAYOHQ010000413.1:0-2719 GCA_964403805.1 uncultured Thioalkalispiraceae bacterium
AATAACTAATATAAGTGTAACAGATGAAATAGATCAAGAAAATAGTGGAGAAACAGCAGTAGTTTATCGTCATCCTGTTGAAATTGTTTTTAAAGGAAGTTTTATGAGTGCGATGAATTATCTTGAGACGATTGAAAAAATGCCATGGGATTTGTATTGGGAAAGTGTGCGATTAGATGTGGAAAATTACCCGAGATCAAAAATTATAATTACTGTGTTTACCTTAAGTCTTAAAAAAGGGTGGGTAGGTGTTTAATATTAACAAAATAAAATTTGTTACACTTTTAAGTGTTTTAATTCAATTTAACATTGTCGAGGCAAGCACATTCATTGATCCAACACGTCCGCCAGGAATTATTAGTCAAAAACAAAGTAAAGGTTTAATTAAACGCCATAATCCATCATGGCGATTAAGTAGTACTTTAATTGCAAGCGAAAGAAAAAATGCAACGATCAATGGTCGGCTAGTTCGCACAGGTGAGCTCATTAACGGCGCAACATTAATTGATATTCAGTCGTGGAATGTAACATTGCAAAAAAATAATAAAAAATTCACGATATATATGTTCAAAAATTTACAAATACGAAAAGAAATAATGCATCTAGAGTAAGGTATGGAATTAATATAGTTATGAATGTTGTTAACAATAAATCAATTATTAGCATGTTAATGTTTAACATATTTCTTATGTCGTGTGCAACTCAAGAAGAAAACACAGAGAAAACTCCATTACTTGATGATATTAATCAATCATTAACTGACAGTGTTAGTGCAAATGAAAAATCCGTAAGTAGTGATACTAACCTGGATGACATAACGAATGCACTTGTTCCCACAATAAATTTGAATGTTCCTAATCTGAATTTGAATAGCATGGGAAATAAAAATATTCAACGGTTTGATATAAAGGTTAATAAAGTTAAAGCCAGACAGTTTTTTATGGGATTAGTTGATGGCACGGCGCTGAATATGGTGTTACATCCTGATATCAAGGGAAATATAACTCTGGATTTAAAAAATGTTACTGTATCGGATGTGATGAAGGTAACACAGGATGTATTTGGCTACGATTACGTGCTTACAGGCAACACCTATAAAATATTTCCTAATATAATACGTACCCGAATTTTTAATGTTAATTACCTTAATATCAATCGTAAGGGTGATTCACAAATGCGAGTTAGTTCAGGGCAGGTAACAGAATCGAATAGCAGTAATCAGAATAGTAATGAAACTTCAAATAATAGTAATAACTCTAATCAATCACGTGAAACAATATCGGGTAGCCATGTTTCAACTAATTATAAATCAGATTTCTGGGTAGATTTAGAAAAAACGCTAAAAGCATTATTAGCAAAAAAAGAAAATCGCTCGGTAGTGGTTAATGGTCAATCGGGCATTGTCGTGGTACGCGCGCTAACATCGGAGTTACGTGTAATTGAGGACTATTTAAATAAAACACAAATACGAATCCAGCGACAAGTAATATTGGAAACTAAAATTCTTGAAGTCGAATTAAATGACTCGTATCAAACCGGTATAAACTGGGCAGCACTGCACCAGACTGCAACAGACAGAGCATTGTATGGTGTCACCGGTGGCGGTAGTATTTTTGAGAATGGCTCTAGTATTATCGATGGTAATACCGGGAATCTTGATCCTTCTGCATTAAACCCAGTTAATAATACAGCAACGTCGGCATTTGGTGGTGTATTCAGCCTGGCACTTAATATCGGCAGTAAGTTTGCTGCGTTTATTGAACTTTTAAAGGGGCAAGGTGAAGTTAAAGTTTTATCCAGCCCCAGAATTTCGACTATTAATAATCAAAAAGCCGTTATTAAGGTTGGTGTCGATGAGTTTTTTATTACTGACCTGTCTTCTAATACCAGTAATACTGGCACTTCAAATGATACTAATAATAACGTTGAGTTTACACCATTTTTTTCCGGTGTCGCTTTAGACGTCATTCCACAAATTAGTGACGATGGTATTGTGATACTTCATATTCATCCAACAGTGAGTCTTGTTAAGGAAAAAATTAAATCAATCGATATTTCTGGAATTAAATCTTTGAATATTCCGCTAGCGATTAGCACAATTAGAGAAACGGATAGTATCATCCGTGCTAAGAATGGTCAGGTTGTTGTTATAGGCGGCCTGATGCAAAATGCAGTGCAAAACAAAGAAGCTTCTGTTCCAGTCCTGGGTGATATTCCTTTAATTGGTGGATTATTCCGACATACACAAAAAGTATCTAAAAAAAGTGAATTAGTCATTTTGGTAAAACCTACCATTGTTGAAACCAATCATGATTGGAATGATCAAATTCGCGAGTCTCAGGACAATTTTAACAGTTTAAGTGTCAGGTAACGCATATGTATCAACAACATTTTGGTCTAAGTAAATTACCTTTTTCTTTATCACCGGATACAGATTATTTTTTTACTTACGGTCATTATTCGAATGCACTCAATACGTTAATAGTTGCACTCCGAGCCGGAGAAGGATTTATTAAAGTAACCGGAGAAGTCGGTATCGGTAAAACCATTTTATGTCGAAAATTATTAAATTTAATGGAGGCTGAATTTTTAACGGTATACATTCCAAATCCTTTATTAACACCAATGGGATTGTACCTCGCCGTTGCAGAGGAGCTTGGAATTGATATTAATCGATACACACATCAGCATTTGATAATGAATAAAATAAGCGAGCAGT
>CAYOHQ010000414.1:0-2718 GCA_964403805.1 uncultured Thioalkalispiraceae bacterium
GTGCGATTGAATCTCTGGTGGGCGGTTTTAATTATTATCACAGTAAATTTAATCGCGTAGTGCAAGCTAAACGGCAACCCGGTTCCAGTTTTAAACCGTTTATCTATACTGCGGCTCTCGACAAAGGTTTTACCGCTGCAACCATGATAAACGATGCCCCAGTAGTATTTGATGCTCCCGGTCTGGAAGACACCTGGCGACCTGAAAATTACAGTGGCCGTTTTTATGGCCCAACACGTTTACGACAGGCTTTAATAAAATCCAGAAATTTAGTGTCGATACGATTACTACGTGATATCGGAATAGGTTATACCTCTCGCTACTTAAAACGTTTTGGTTTTAAACGCCAATCCATACCGCGTGATTTATCGCTGGCACTGGGCAGTGGCACAATAACACCATTGGAGCTTGGCAAAGCCTATGCGGTATTTGCAAATGGTGGTTTTAAAGTTAGCCCCTATTTTATTGATTATATCTTAGGATCGAATCATGAATTGGTATCACGATCCTCACCCGATACTGTTTGTGTCGAATGTGAAGATATTGAAGAAGAAGATATTCCCGAAACAAATGTACCAACAGTAACGGTATTGAGTGACGATGCATTGCAACAAAGCAGTAATGAGAACCTGGATGCTCTGGACAGTGACAATGAAGACATCATTAATCCGGATTTAAACCCTGAAATAAATCAAGAGCCAACTGACCAACAGCTAGCGGTACAACAACAGGATTTAGCGCAATCGGAATTAGACGTGATCGATGACGATACAACTGAAGTGGCCGAAGAGGCTGTGATAACGCCCGAATTTGATTATTCTGATCTTACACCAGAACAAATTAATGAAGGTCCATATGAAGTGGTATTGGCAAAACGCATATTATCACCACAGGTTTCATTTTTAATGAATACCATGTTACGTGATGTCGTTCGTTTTGGTACTGGCCGTCGTGCACGAGTCATTGGGCGTAAAGATTTATCCGGTAAAACCGGCACTACTAATGATCAACAAGATGCCTGGTTCTCAGGTTTTAATGGCGACGTGGTGACTATCTCGTGGGTCGGGTTTGATAATCCTAAACCCTTAGGTAATCGAGAAACCGGCGCAAAAGCAGCACTACCAATGTGGATAGATTACATGCGGCAATCATTACGTGGTAAAGCTGAAACCAGTTTAGAGCAACCTCCAGGATTGTTATCAATCCGGATAGACGCTAAAACCGGTTTACCGTCTAATATAAACAGCAAGAAAACCTTGTTTGAGTTTTTTAGAGAGTCGCACGCACCAACGACCGAGAATTACAGTAACCAAACTCAAAAACCAGCGGACTCAACTAGCAGCCAACCATCCAATATTACAGAAGAAATTTTTTGAACTATATTATTAAAAAGTTTAATAATATAAAAACGATAAATGACAAGACGGAAACATAAAAACAATCGGCAACGGCTGTTAATAGCGCAACAAGCCGCGAAAATTCTGGCCAAGTCCGGTAATCGTGATTATTATGCTGCTAAAAATAAAGCCGTTGAACGACTTGGCATATTAGATAAAACACAATTGCCAACGAATATTGAAATAGAACAAGCGTTAATAGAATATCAGCGAATCTTTTGTGGCGATGAGCAATCAGAAATAGTCAATTCCCTGCGTCAGGCAGCATTAAAAGCAATGCGACTATTCTCGGAATTTTCACCTAAGTTAGTTGGTTCAGTACTCGCAGGAACTTCGGACGAGCACTCTCCAGTACATCTGCACGTTTTTGCCAACACCAGTGAAGAAATAACGGTTTTTTTAATTAACCAGCATATTCCCTTTGAAATTGGAGAGCAAAAGGTACGTTATGGCCACGATAATATGGAAATACAACCGACCTTTAATTTCTATGCCGGTGATGTTCGATTTTTATTAACGGTATTTGTTTCTAGCGGTAAAAAGCAAATACCATTGAGTCCAGTCGATGCAAAAACAATGCACAGAGCAAATCTATCCGAGGTAGAGAAGTTAGTTAAAGAGTCTAATCAAAATATCTAACCCTGCCATGCAAGGTTAGATAAATGAAAGTTGATTTTATTGAATGGAACTACTCAGTTTTAATCGATTGTAACGAGACATCGCTTGCGGGATGCCGGCATTTTTAAATAAAGCCAAGGCTTTTTGAATATTAACCTCGGTATGACCTAGCCCTTTTTCATAGATTAAACCTAAATTATTCATAGCATAGACATTGCCTTGAACAATTGATTTTTTATACCAGGTAATGGCTTTGTTATAATTTTTACCAACACCGCGTCCTAATTGATACATCATGCCTAAATTATTTTGAGCAAAAGCATCGCCTTGCTTAGCGGCTTTTTGATACCAATAAACCGTTTTACTGTCATTCTTTTTTATACCGTGGCCATTTTTGTAAAGCAATGCCACCGCATATTGTGAATTGACGTAATCATTTTCTGCTGATTTCAAGAACCATTTAAATGCGAGTTCTTTATTTTTATTAACGCCTTTGCCTTTTTTATAAAGTGAAGCAATTTTATATTGCGCTTCGGCATTATTTTGTAACGCCGCTTTTTGATACCAACGAAATGCTTTACGGAAATTCATCGGCGTTTTTGTTCCTTGCTCATACATTCTGGCGAGTTGCATTTGTACATCCAGATTACCGTATTCACCTGCGCGGTGTAACCACTTGTAACTCTTACGCGGTTGTTTCTTG
>CAYOHQ010000415.1:0-2681 GCA_964403805.1 uncultured Thioalkalispiraceae bacterium
AGTACTAATATTGTAGTAACATTTAATGAATCAATTCAAAATATTGACTTTTCCAGCATCGATATTTATCCATTTTATAAAACCGGTAGTCTCAATAAAGCAAATCAAGTCATTCTGGATTCAACCCCTTTCAAAGTTGATAATAATAAAAATGAATTAATAATTTACCCGTTAAAAAACGCAACCAATAACCGGGGTCTACAATTTGGCACAAAGTATCAGGTAAATTTACGTGGCGTGCGAGATGTTGCTGGAAATGAGATGACAGGCTTATGCCGTTTTGAGTTTGCCACAACTGGTTATGATGCAACTCAAGCTCCAGTAACACCAGGAATTAAAAGTTTGTGTGACACTCCAACTCAGAATCCTCAACCGGGTAAATTTCAGTTTAGTATCGAAAATACCAACATACAAGAAACTGCTGGAACAGTAACAATCACTGTCGAACGTAATGCAGGTAGTGATGGTGATACAACAGTCTATTATGAAACAAAAGATGGTACTGCTATTAGTACAGCATCAGGTGACTATACCACGAGCAGCGGAACTTTAAATTTTGCTGCAGGTGAGCTTAGTAAAACTATAAACATTGCTATTTTAAATGATATCTCAAGTGAACCCGACGAAACCTTCAGCGTGGTGTTAAGTAGTCCAACAGGAGGCAGTAGCCTGGATACTATTAACACAACAATAATCACCATTATCGATGATGATAACAAAAACCCGGGAACCATCTCGTTTGTTGGCTCTGTAACCGATATATCAGAATCAGTAAATGGTAAATTAGTTTCGTTAACAGTAGAACGAAAGGCAGGTTCATTTGGAACCGTCAGTGCATCATACAATACAAATAATGCAGGTACTGCAACAGCTGGACAAGACTACACTGCAATAGCGAATGGTGTAATAACATTTGCCGATAGAGAGATACAACAAGCTATTACGATAGAAATTTTAAACGATACAATTAAAGCTGAAGGAACAGAAACTTTTAGTGTCAGTTTAGGAACAGTAACGGGTGGCGCTGCATTAGGAAATCAAAATTCACATAAAGTAAATATAATAGATAATGATATATTAACGTTAAATTATAATATTAAAAAACTTAACTTCGATTGGACAGCATATCCAGGAGCAACATCTTATAAGCTATGGGAAGATACAGGTGTTGGTTTTCAACAAGTGGGCGCAAATATTTTTGGTGCATCAACAACGATTGAAATTCCGGTTCATAAATACAACTGGGTTAATGGCCAGTATTATATTGATGCCTGTAATGATGTTACCTGTATTAGTTCAAATCAGGAAGTGACATTTGAACAGGCTAATAATGCAATTGGATATATAAAATCAAATAATACCGGTGCTGGTGATCAATTCGGGTATTCGATTGCGGTGAGTAAAGATGGCACAACCATGGCAGTAGGGGCTCCGTTAGAAGACAGTGGCACTATAGGTAGCATTCTTAATGATACTGGTGCTGTTTATATTTATGTACGCTCGGCTAGTGGTGTTTGGAAATATCAAGCTTCTCTTAAAGCCTCAAATGCTGCTACAGGTGATCAGTTTGGATCATCAGTTGCACTCAGTAGTAATGGCAGTAAATTAGTTGTAGGGGCATGGTATGAAGATACGACCGCACTTGACTCTGGTGCAGCCTATTTATTCACACGCACAGGCATTAGTTGGAAAGAGAGTTTTGTTTTTAAAGCAGGTAATATCGGAAAGAATGATTATTTTGGTGGAGCCGTTGCAATCAGTGGTGATGGTTTTTCAATAGCCATTGGAGCCGAAGGTGAAGACAGTGACACTACAGGTATAAATGTAAATTCACCAAATGATTTACTGACAGATTCAGGAGCAGTCTATTTATTCAGTTCAAATACGGGTAGTTGGAAACAAACCAGTTTTGTAAAAGCCAGCAACAGCGGTGTTTTAGATATTTTCGGAAAATCCATCGCCTTCAGTCGAGATGGTAATACATTCGTTGTTGGCGCTATTTTTGAAGATAGTAGCGGAAAACTAATCAATAATATTCCTGATAATGCCACTACCAATGCCGGTGCTGTTTATGTATTTCATCGAACGAGTACACAGCCAAACTGGTATGAAGAACGTTATTTAAAAGCCAGCAATCCGGGTAACAGTTTTTATTTTGGTCAATCAGTGGCAGTTAGTAATGACGGTAATACCGTTGCAGTAGGATCAGATCAAGAAAGTGGTGGAACACCTCAGGTTTTCAATTCTGGTGCTGCCTATATTTTTACACGATCAAGTGGTTGGAAAGAACAAGCTTATATTAAAGCCAGCAAACCGGGTGTTAGTGATAATTTTGGAAATTCAATTGCATTAAGTGGTGATGGAACAACATTATCCGTTGGCGCAATGCTTGAAGACAGTAGTAATAGAATTGGTGTTAACACTACTACAAATGAAAATGCTATTGATGCAGGAGCAGTCTATGTGTTTACATTCGACTCAACTGTCTGGAGTCAAAAATCATTTATCAAAGCCAAAAATGCAGAAACAACGGATCGTTTCGGTAGTGCAGTCGGGTTAGATAACACTGGAAATATAATGGCTGTTGGAGCATACAATGAAGACGGTAAATCAATCGGGGTTAATCAGCCAATCAATAATGGCATGCAGAACGCCGGAGCAGTATATTTATATTAACAGGT
>CAYOHQ010000416.1:0-2671 GCA_964403805.1 uncultured Thioalkalispiraceae bacterium
TTTCGCTTTTTGTTTTTGCAATTCTAATTCGAGTTCCAGTTCGAGCTCTAAATCAAGATCGTCACTTGGGAAATCAAATTTTTCCATTGGTGGGTTACCATCGTAGATGAGTGATTTTCGACTTGATAAGTAAGCTTCTCTTTTAAAAATATAGGGATCAAGTGCAGCTTGTTCTAATACCTTTGAGGCATTTAACAGGTTTGCTCGTTTATCTATATTACTTAATATGATACCGCCCCAAATAATATTCGAATCATCAACCTGAATGAGCGGGTTTAGGAAATAGCTATCCACCGCCAATCCAAATGAGTCACGAATGGTACCACCAGCGAGACCAACAACAGGTAATATAAAATAAGCACTATCCTCGCAACCCCAGACACCTAATGTTTGTCCAAAATCTTCTTCGTGCTTTGGTAATCCCATTGATGTTGCAACATCAAATAAACCAAATAGCCCAAAACTTGTGTTATAGAGTAATCGGGTAAAATCCTCTGCCATTCGAACAAGTTTAAATTGCAGCAGATCATTTGCTATCACTGTTACATCATTTATATTGCTAAAGAAATTATTAACCCCCGATTGAATCGGATTGGGAATATAATCTCGATATCCTTCCGCTACCGGTCTTAAGACATAATCATCGAGCCCGACATTAAAATCATTCATTCCCCGGTTATACGATTCATAGGGATCGTTTTCATCTAGTGGACCTTCAATTGAAGCACAAGCTGTAAGCAGATAAAATACTGTAGCTAAACCAAAAAACCTGAATATTATCATATGAAAATAGTACCTGTTAGAAATTATTTTTTTTCTGTTTTAGTTGCACCACAACGTACACAACAGTATTCAGTTAGCAGCTTTCCCTGTTTAACTTGAAATGGACTGCTTTTAACAAGCTGCCATTTGTGAAAACCACTTTTGCACAAGGTTTTGCCTTTGTGCTTTTGTTTTAAAGAGATTTTCTTAAATTGAACAATATCGCCCATTTATCCACCTATGCCTGATACTATATATTATATGCTTCAAATTCTACAAATAAAAACTAAATAGCTATTTACTGTGTTCAGCATAGATTCAGGTAACAATTATTATTATACTCAATAACAATTTGATTAGATTTGTTCAGATATGGTAAGCGAATATAAACTGCACATTGGGTCGTTTGGCTGGCAATATAAATCATGGCAAGAATCATTCTATCCTGAGGATTTACCGGAGGATTGGCAGTTTGCGTATTATGCAAATGAATATTCGGTATTGATGATTCCGTGGGAATTATTACAAAATGATGTTGAATTATTAAAACAGGGTGTAGAGGATAGCGATGAAAAATGCCGATTAATATTTGAGTTCCCGGTCGAAAATATTAATCTAAAATTGAAAAATGAACTAATCGACTCACTACATGAATTTTTAAACAGGATATCATTCACCGGGTCCCGGCTAATGGGGGTAGTGTTAGTATTACAAGAAAATGAGCTAAACCTTTTATCAAATGAACAATTTAATTTGCTTAAAGAATTACTAAAAATAAGCAAGGCACGTATAGCAAGCTGTCTTCAAATACCGGAAATTAGTAGTTTTGACAGGATAAAACAATCTGTCAAAAATAAATTAGCAGCAGTCTTAAATGAATCCGGAACCGATCTATGCCGGCGTAATGAGATTACGACAGAATTAGTAAATGATAATACATCAAATTTGCACATAACGTTTTGTGATATAACAAGTCACGATCCTAAACACATGCGAAAAATTGTTGAAAATAGTTTAGGTGGTGAGTGCGAAGGTTCCACTAATGTGTTAATTTTTCGCTCAGAGATTCCAGAACACGAACAAATGAACACCGCAGCAATAATAAGTGATTTATTATAATTAAAATCAGGGTGGCAAATGTCAACAAAAGTAGACGAAATTGAAAAGCCAGATAACAACCTATTTATTTCAGTTCGAAATTTGAAATTTTGCCGTGGTGATCGAATGATTTTTGACGGTATCGATCTGGATATTCAAAAAGGTAAAGTTACTGCGATTATGGGACCCAGTGGTACCGGCAAGACGACATTACTTCGGCTTATCGGTGGACAATTACAACCGGATTCCGGTTCGGTTAGCATAGAAGGTGAGATTGTTCATCAAGTAAGTCGTTCGCGATTATATGCTTTAAGAAAAAAACTCGGGATGTTATTTCAAAATGGTGCATTACTCACTGATATATCGGTTTTTGAGAATGTTGCTTTTCCACTGCGTGAACACACCCGGCTTCCGGAACGCATGATCTATGATCTGGTATTAATGAAATTACAGGCAGTTGGTTTACGCGGCGCAAAAAATTTAATGCCCAGTGAATTATCGGGTGGCATGGCAAGACGGGTAGCATTAGCAAGAGCAATTGCATTGGATCCCGATATTATCATGTATGATGAACCGTTTACCGGACAAGATCCAATATCAATGGGAGTGGTAGTGCGCTTGATACGAGATTTAAACGATGCATTAGGTTTAACCAGTGTCATCGTCTCTCATGATATTGAAGAAACAAAACGAATTGCGGATTATATTTATTTATTATCAGAAGGTAAGGTCGTCGCTCACGGTACTCCAGATTCATTAGACAATTCAGATTCAGAATGGGCGCAGCAATTTTTAAAAGGTAAATCGGATG
>CAYOHQ010000417.1:0-2660 GCA_964403805.1 uncultured Thioalkalispiraceae bacterium
TTTACTCTCTAGTATTTAAAAAAACCATACAAAAGAAGTTCAGTATGAGACCATTCGAATGCATTCTTAAACACCACTCCCGATCGATCAACATTTAAACTAAAATACGCCAGTGATGTTCCTAGTCCCCAACTACGGTTAAAATAATATTCAGTGCCTATCTCTGCACTTAAAATTTTACCATCAACATTATCAATTTTTAAATCCAAAAATCGTAGAGCCCCATGTGTCCGCCAGTTTGGTGAAAATTCATAATCCGCTTTCACGCCAATTAAGGGTAATGGCGCTTCAAGTTTTAGCTTTACCTGATAATCTGATTTAAATGATGGTGAGGTGTCTCCTTCAGCCTGAATGTTACCAGCTGCAAGTACTTTATTTTCACTACTTATCCAGTAAAGGCCGAGTGACAACCCAACCTCGAGGTTGGGTTTTTTATAAACACTGTATATATAACTAAAATCAAAAATATTGAGGTTTGATTCCCAGGCTATCGCTGCACCTGCTTTTATCGTAGCGTTGTTAACAACAATATCTTTTTCAGTTAGCTTAAATGCCGTGCGGCGTATCGGCAAATAAGTCATTCTCAGACGATGATCATCACCTACCCGATAGGTACCACTAATCCATAAGCTTCTAACATTAGAATCAAAACCCAGATCATCTTCCAAATCAATACCATTATTATTAGAACCACTTAGTGAGTTAATATCAATTTTTGAATTAAATCTGGCGAGGCTGGTGCCAACCGATAGTTTATATAATTCATTAAAATCCGCATAAACTGGTGCGCTAAAAACAAGACCGATAAAACTACCAATTAGCATTACCAGTAATTTTGTTTTAATTAAAATACTAGAACGCATAACCAACCCCGATATTCATACCGGTATTTTTTAAATCAAACGGAAATTTCGATTTACCCTTAAATAAATCCAGTTGCGCCATGGTTAATAACTCAAGCTGCATACTGACTTTCTGGGTAAATGAATGCGCCCACGCCATAGCTACATAATAACCATAACCATCGGTACTCGCCGAGGTTGTAGCAACTGGAATACCGGGGCTAAAATATTCATCATTAGTTAATTTACTTGTGTATAACAACAATCCTAGTCGGCCATAAATTTTATTACGTTTGGAAAACTCATACTCGGAACGCAGGCCAAAAGTAATACCTTTAGACTCTATTGTTTGTTGTTCCGTGGCCGTCACAGTCGATTTTGGATTAGTACTGATTTTTTCAGAAATAAAAAGACCCCCAGTGGCAATCAACCACGGTTTAAAATAATAATTGTAATTTACAAATAAGGTCTTACCGGTATGAAAATCATCATCACCTCCTGCATCCGGAATACTGAACATTACATTCACATCAACCAGCATATTTTCGGCAAAACTAAGCGACGGCAAAAACAAGCCCGATAACAAAATAATTCTAAGAGTCTTTAACATGATACTGCTCTAATTAACGGGATTATAATTAATCGTAAGCTCGGCACTTCGACTGCCAAAAATAACACCATTAGTCGATGGCGAATTAAAGCTGCCCGGGCGTTGACGAAACAAAAACAATCGAATCTCACAATTACTACTGGCCGGATTAACAGGTGTTAGACTCGCAAAGAACGCATCACTAATCGCACCATTACTTAATTTTTTTAATATCGCTACTAGCATTGCACGAGCCTGACCATCAATAAAATCAACAGAGACGTTAATATCATTTAAATCATAAATAAATTTATTTACTGCAATCGATTCAATACCATCATCTGTATCATCGGCTAGTGCTACCTGAGTACCATAGGTTTTAACATTAACACCATCATCACACGTTACGGCAGAATACACCTTCATAACATCACCGGCACCTAATGCTGTCCAGGTAACATTAAAACTATCATTTATGCTGGTATAACTGGTACCTGCCGTTGGTGTGACAATACTCACAGCTGGTGGCAGTATTATTGATGCTGAACTGCCAACTAAATCACTGGGACCAGGATCAGTATGTAAAATATCAACTGGATACCAACGCCCTTCCCGCGCTTCAATGGGTTTATGTACAATCAAGAAATCGACCTGATCAAGATTAGCGCCGTTTGGTAAATCCGATGAGTAACTGCCTTTGTAAAATCCAAAATCCAACAACAGTGTACTGTCATTCGTAGTGCTGGCTTGAATAACATCGCCACCATAGAGATTAATTGGTGTACCATTTACGAAAATCGCCGCTGCAACTTGCACAGTGTCTTCTGTAATATGTTGATTTGCCCCTACTGCCGCATACAAACCGGTGGCTGGCACACCGGGAAGATTATTATCAACCTCAGCGCCACAAGAAATAAGACTACTTGTTAGTACTATAACGCAGATTTGTTCTATTAATTTTTTTAAACTAGTCGGTTGAATAACCACTCTAAACTCCATTATCCAAATGCAGGTTTATAACCACGATATTAGTAGTACTATATAGTAGAATACTTGATAATACGGTATTAATATAGGGTCAGGTTATCAAAATAGTAAGGTATCAACGCTTATAAGTTAAGCAATAATTGACATAAATCACAGAAAAATCTATAAAATAAACAACCAGGACCAGAAAGATAACGAGATAACTGACTAAGAATAAGTGCATTTAAACCAAACAAAAAAAA
>CAYOHQ010000418.1:0-2659 GCA_964403805.1 uncultured Thioalkalispiraceae bacterium
GTCGAAACTATAAGCCAAATCTAGATCATCCAGTTCACCCATTACCTTAGACAATAAATTCGATTCAGGATTTGTCGTCGTTTTTAGTGTTAAATCAATATCTGAACCGGCTCTAAAATTACCTTTAGCGCGTGAACCATATAACACCACCTGTGTAATACTCGGGAAATGCGAAAATATATTCTGAATAGTATTTATATCACTATTTTTTAGACCAAACTGTTCATTAACATCCATATTAGTCATTTGGTAGTTGTTTTTTTAATGCATTTTGTAAGGCAACAAATTGGTGATAGTAGTCATCAATAATTGCATCCAAAATTTGAACTACAACTTCTTCATTGTAAGTATGACTGCACAGTTGGCGTTTTTTAATCATATCCATCCATACATCTCCTTCACTAACCAAACCACGCTCAAAGGCTAGACGAAAGGCATCTCGACTACCTTGAATATTCGTTACTCCCTGATATTGATAAAAATCTTTAATTACATTCCAAGCTAATTCATAATTATACTCAAATGCTTGAATCACTCCTTGCTTCTCTAGATCATTCAGTTCACGTTCATCCATCACATCAAAAGCCATCGCTAATTGTTTCAATGAACGATTAAAATTATCAAAGCGCTGTATCCAGCGAATATCTTCAGTCATGGTTTTATCCTTATACCCTCTCATTATACAAACATTTGTTGTAGAAGGCCTTTTTTGAAAGTTTCTGTTTTTTGGATTTGATTGCTTATAGCATCTATTTTATTATCTATTGTAGAAAGAAAATCAGCGATTTTTTTTTGCTCTTCTAATTTTGGAAACCTCACTTTAAGTCTCGCAAATTCATTTTGCCCAAGAGTTTTATTTCTGCCTGCTCCACCAGGAGATGCTACCCCCAAAAGATACTTCCCTTTCTTTCGTAGAAAATAAATAAGCAAAAACCTTAAATCGACTCGATTATTTCGAGGAGTAAACATAGGGAATCGATGTGATGCAATAAAACCTTCTTCTTGCACAGTGGTTAGTGCTACTGCTTGCTCCCAGCCAAAAACAATATTCAAAACAAAAGCATTATGTTCTACCCAAAACACTCTTTTATTTCCTAGTTCTTTGCCAACAATAGGTTTTTTATGAAACACCCCTTTTCCATGTGAACGAATTCCTATTTCTCTATATATTGTATTTGGATCAACCTCTACAGCATTACTTACTCGTTGAATAAAACTATCAATCCGGTCTTCTTCCCAATTAGGGAAACCTATTCCATCATCCTGTTTAAATCGTAATTCCTGCGAAAATATTTTTTGTATTAAACCACGTCTATAGATTTCAAGTAGTTTACGTTTACGGTGTAATTTATTAACCTTATCGTCGACTGAACCTAAAAAAACAGCGATTTTTTTTTGTTCACTCTCATCATTTGGGACAAAAAATTTATATCGTTTAAGTTGACTGGAATTAATCGAGTTAATTCTAGCGCCTAAATCTGCATAAACTTGTTTATAATAAGCTTTCGTAGCTAGAAGTTGAAAAACAAAGTCGTTTGCATTACCTCGAAACATAGTCATAAATGCACCATGCATCGACTTAGGTAAATCCGCTGTGATTATTGCATTTTTTCCAATTAATCGAGTAGAACCATTTCGAACACATATTAAAATATCACCTACTAAAGATAGTTTTTCTTCTGATACTTTAAGATTAACAAAAACAGTATCCTCTAAATCAATTTCTTTATTTTGAATATTAGATGAACGTAATACTAGTAAGCCTTCATTTCGAATATTCAAAGGTGAATACGTAAGCCCAGGTAATAGTTCACCATATTTTTCTAGTCTAATTTCGCACCAATCATTTTTGAAATTTGGAAACCTTGTCTCAGGTATTTTTTTCTGCTCTATAACAGGCACCATACACAGGTACCTCGATACGCAACTCTTCACAAAATGCACAAATTACTTTATCAATTTCAACCATATCTTTATCGATTGTCCGTAATTCATCTGTTATTTCTACAAGATCTACAAGTATTTCTTCTTCAAAGGTATCAACATAGCGAGGAATATTGAGGTTATAATCATTTTCTTCTATTTCACTTAATGGAGCTATGTGACTATATTTTTCTTCTTCTTTTCGTTGTTGATAGATATCTACAATTTTATCGATATCCTGTTCTCGGAGGAAATTTTGATTTTTAGCTTTTTCAAAATGAGCACTTGCATCAATAAATAAAATATCTTCAGGATTTTCACGACATTTTTTAAATACCAATAAGCAGGTCGGTATGCTAGTTCCGTAGAAAATGTTGGCCGGTAGACCAATGACAGCATCTAGCCAGTTTTGTTCTTCGATGATGTAACGCCGAATGTGTCCTTCAGCAGCACCACGGAACAATACACCATGCGGTAACACAATAGCCATCGTACCATTCTCTTCAAGCTGATAGAGCATGTGTTGAACAAACGCGAAATCAGCTTTTGATGCAGGGGCAAGTTTACTGTATTGACTAAAACGATCATCAGACTCAAATAATTTATTAGCACTCCACTTTGCTGAGAAAGGCGGGTTGGCTACCACCGCTTCAAATTTTTCTTCTATGTGCTGTGGATTCTCGAGTGTATCTTCCTGTTTAAGATCAAAGTTTCTATAGTGCACACCATGTAAAAT
>CAYOHQ010000419.1:0-2635 GCA_964403805.1 uncultured Thioalkalispiraceae bacterium
CAAGAAATAATTGATGGTAGAAAAATGGATTTAACAATGAATCGTTATCAGACATTTTCTGAATTATCGCTATATTGTTACCGGGTAGCTAGCGTTGTAGAACTGATTACTTCAGAAATATTTGGTTACCAGGATAAACTCACACTTAAATACGCCCATAATCTGGGTATGGCTTTTCAATTAACTACTATATTAAATAACACTAAAAAATATGCCCAGCGAAAAACGATTTATATACCGCAAGAAGAATTACAACAGTTTTCAGTAACTGAAAATGATTTACTAGATAACACAACTAGTATTAACGCTACAAAATTATTTGAACATCAGCTAAATCGGGCGCAGCACTATTTTCATCAAGCACTGACTTTATTACCAGAACAAGATAGATATCTAAACTGTGCAGGCATAATTCGATCTGAAATATATTTATTGCTTCTAAAAAAAATTAAAAAAAATAATTATTCTGTATTGGATAACAACCAACCTATCACAAATATTCGAAAGTTGTGGATTGCCTGGACAACAGCTCGAAAAGAGAATAAACGTTATCAAAAAATGCTAAAGAAAAAATACTGATTTACCTATAACCACTGAAAACGTTATCATATGATTTATATCGAATTAGAAACTCTGGAAAACTATTCATGACACAATCAACATCTTTTCAAGCCGCAGCTGATGAATTAAAAGATAAAATTATTCTGATCACCGGAGCCGGTGATGGTATTGGTGCAGTTGCAGCAAGGACTTATGCTCAATATGGAGCAACAGTGATATTATTAGGTCGCACCATCCCGAAACTTGAAAAAATATACGATGAAATTATTGCTCAAGGAAGCCCTCAGCCCGCTATCTACCCATTCGATTTTGAGGGAGCTAAACTTGAAGATTATCAGCAATTAGCACAAACAATTGACACTGAGTTCGAGCAGTTACATGGCTTACTAAATAATGCCGCTATTCTTGGGAGTAATACGCCCATTGTTCAGTTTAATCCTGAATTATGGAATAAAGTAATGCATGTTAATTTAAACGCTCCATTCATGCTGACACAGGCGTGTTTACCGGTATTACGTAAGGCTCCAACTGCATCCGTAATATTTACAACTGCTCCAACAGGAATAAAAGGCACAGCCTATTTTGGCGCTTATGCAGCCAGTAAAGCAGCAAACATTAATTTAATGGAAGTTCTATCTGATGAACTGAGTGAAAATACCAATATCACGGTTAATGCTATTAATCCTGGTAAGGTTAAAACCGCTATGCGTGCCCGCTCCTTTCCTGGAGAAGACCCAGACACACTAGCAAAAGCTGAAACAATCATGCCCAGTTATTTGTATTTAATGTCTAATCAGAGTAAATCAGTTAATGGCCAAGTAGTAAATGCTCAGTAACACATAATAATCAACAAAATTAGCCTAAAAATTTGCCGGGCGGCAATGTTTATAATGACATATTTTTGACTGTTTTTAGCTTAGTAGTAAATTCAGACGTTAAGTGATTGATATTATTAGGGTATCAATAATCCAGCCACGTGGCACGAAAATAGCATTCAAATACAGCATACAAACAAATATCAGGTATTGTAACTATGGCTACACAGCTTTACCAAAATAACGGTAAAATTCAATTTGACGGTGCTTCGTCTTCAACCGAAGTTCATAATGTTGATGTTACTGATTTGCAACGAACTCTAAAACTTGCCGGAATGCTACACAGCAGTCTCGAACTAAAAACAGTTTTGGAATATTTTCTTGAAGCAGCAAAAGTGAAAGTCAATTTTCAAAGTGCGCATTACCAAAATGATGAATTAAGAACCGAGCTACAATTTAACGAAACCCAAAAGCACAGTTGTAGTTATAATTTAACTATAGAAGAACAATCTCTTGGTGAAATCACCTTCTTTTCAAAAAAACGATTTTCGAAGAAAAATTTAGAAACTATAGAAAATTTACTATGCCACCTTATTCATCCATTACGTAATTCGATTTTGTATCAAAAGGCACTAAAAGCAGCTCACAGTGATGCTTTAACAGGGTTAAATAATCGTGGTGCACTAGACAAAGTACTAAAACGTGAAGTCGATATTTCAATGCGCCACAACAACCCTCTATCTCTAATTGTGTTAGATATTGATTACTTTAAAAGCATTAATGATCAATATGGCCATGCAGTCGGTGATAAAGTATTACAAAATCTTTCTCGTTGCATAGAAAATGAAATTCGGGGATGTGATATATTATTTCGATATGGTGGAGAAGAGTTTGTAATAGTATTAACCAACACCGACATACACGGTGCAGAGTTACTTTCAGAACGAATACGTTATGCAGTCATCAATGAAAAATTTATTGTTAATGATAAAAATATCCCGATCCGCATTAGCCTTGGCGTTGCTCAAATAGAAAAAAATAATGATGCAGAAGAATTATTTACTAAAACTGACACAGCATTGTATGAAGCTAAAAGAAATGGCAGAAACCAGACAATGTTATATTCAGGTGAAATGAAAATGGAAATAAAAGATAAAACCTGTCAGCTTTAATGGAAAATATACATATAAAATAAACTTGTATCAATTCACATAAATGATATTCTTTGACGTGGCTTTAACAATTTAAGTCTATAGTAT
>CAYOHQ010000420.1:0-2612 GCA_964403805.1 uncultured Thioalkalispiraceae bacterium
GAAAATTTAATTTGCTCCCATTAATGTGTACAGATTTACTTGACCACATCACATCTCACCTGTTAGAGACATAATTGATGAAGTACATACCAGTGAGGAAGAGAAATTAAAAATCAAAGCGGAAATGTTTAAAATGGAGATGGCCATGTCATCGAAGTTTATGGATTATGAACGACAGCTTTTGGAATCAAAAACGAAAATTATTACTGCCGAGGCGCAAGGTCAGAGTGTGCTGCAGCGAACATGGCGACCGATTACGATGCTAACGTTTTTAGTATTGGTTGTTTGTGATTCGTTTGGGTGGTTGGCGAATCCATTAGCGGATCAAGCGTGGACGTTATTGCAGATCGGGTTGGGTGGATATGTTACTGGTCGGTCGCTTGAAAAAATCGCGCCTAGTATTGGTGCTATTATCCAGAAGAAATAAATTACTACTTAACAGTTCAAATATCACACAAGCTTGTTGAAAAAAATCATAAAAATATTGCTTAAAGGTGCGGTAAGGATTACACTTTTTCGTGTACAGTCAAAAAGTCCTTGCAAGAATTTTTAGACTACTACACCCAACTAAAACCGTCTCACTTGAGGCGGTTTTTTTATGAACTTCATTAAATCATGGTTTTGTCAGCGTGTAACTTAATTCAGCATTTTCAGAAGGTATGTTTCCGATAATACTTCGGATTAAAATAATAGTATTTTGCGACCATGAATTAATAACAACTTGATCCCAAGTTTGTATCTCCATCATTTGTTTAAATTGTGCGGCAGTTTGCGTTGCAGGGAATCCTGTCGGTAAAGTATGGACTGTGCCATTAGTGAGACTTGAACACCGACCTGCTGTGGCGGTTTCTGGAAAGGTGCCATTTGTATTTAAAGAAACCAAGATATTAAGATCACTTGTGGCGGTGTTGAATCGCAATACCCTTGTGTATGATGATGAACAACCTAACATTGTTATTTGTGCATCCCATACACCTGACAATAAAATACTATCAGATGCTTCTGTCAGTGGCGGTACTCGGGATAGTGTGTAAGTCCAAACTCTTTTCCCGGTATTGTTAAAATTAACTGTTCGATTCACTACTACTTTTTTATTTGTAAATTCTTTAATTGTAATGCCATCGTATGTCCAAGCAAATTTTAGCGATAGCATTTCTTTAAATTGGATCGGCAGTTGGTTACTATGATAGGGTGTTAGAGGTGTTGATATTTGATTGGTAATGACACTACAGGCAGCAATACTATTAAAGTCGGGGAAGTCGCCCGATTCAGATAAATTTTGCAGTAAACCTGAATCCGTACTGGTAGCAGTATAAGTATACAATCGCTTATAGGTTTGTGATGGACAATCAGGAATGGTTAAACCCATTTTCCACTCACCAAGCAAATTTATTTCACCGGGGGCTTTTGCTGTTTCTGGCAAAGTGCCACCGCCGCCGCCGCACGAAACGAGTATAATAAAAAGTGAACAGATTAATAATAGTCGCATATCAGAACATTTTGTATTAATAAATTAAGTATTATTTTACATTGATACTCGTTATCGGGACAGTCAATATTGATTAACATTATTGCTGTTTGTTGCAATTGCTCAAATGATGTTCAATAGCCTTTTATCTTTAGCTTCTTGCCGGACAATATTAATGTGTCGTGGTGCTTCACATCCAAAATGCGTATTTGTTGTTCCTAAACGGCACAGTATAATTACTATATCATCACCGATTTTAAGTTTATCACCTAACTTTAACGTTATTTCATGATCATATTTCATAGGCGATTGGGTAATATTCGGTAATGTTTTTTATTTAACTATTTTTAAGTTTGGGCTAAATCGTTCGACTATGATTACTTTAGCAGGGACATCACCTTGTTTTGCTGCACGACGAAACCACTTTAGTGCTTTGTTTCTGTTTTTTTCAACGCCATAACCTGCCATATACAATAGCCCGAGCTTACATTGTGCATTGGCATTACCTTGCTCTGCCGCTGCCTGATACCAGATAAACGCATTATTAAAATCTTGTATCCCATTGTCAAAAAAATACAGTTCGGCCAGATTATTTTGTGCATCACTGCAATTTTGTTTTGCGGCTTTTTGATACCAGTAAATAGCCTTATCAAGATTCTGTTCAACACCAAAGCCGAAATTATAATAACACCCTAAACTACATTGTGCGTGACAATAACCTTGTTTTGCGGATTCTTTAAACCAGTCGGCGGCTTTGTAATAATCAATAACGACCCCGGTTCCATTGTTGTAGAGTACGCCAATATTATTCTGGGCGTAATAACACCCTTGATTAGCCGCCTTTCGATACCAGTGCAACGCATTGATATAATCATGCTGTAGTCCATTAATATTTTCATACAAACAACCGAGATTATTTTGGGTATTTTGATTGCCCTGTAATGCGGCTTGACGCATCCAGTGAATTTCTTTAGTTAAACTCTTTCGGACACTATGTCCGTTATGGTAGGCAATGCTCATGTTGATTTGGGCTTGTTCATTGTTTTGTTCGGATGCTTTTCGATACCATTTAACGGCTTTGTTAAAATCCTGTTTAACGCCTAATCCATTCTCATATAAAACACCGAGATTATTTTGAGCATGA
>CAYOHQ010000421.1:0-2612 GCA_964403805.1 uncultured Thioalkalispiraceae bacterium
CTGTACCGATTCCATATCCTCACATTTTTACTCGTTTCAAAGTTAACGGGACAGCTGTGATTTAATATAATTTAATTCTCATCTATATTTATATACAAAACGAAAATTGGTATTTGATGTGCATTTTTTAGATGCTACAAACAATTCAAAAAATAAAATGATAAAAAATACTGTATTAGTCATTTTTCTTCTACTTCAATTTACAGTTAATACAGCGTGTTTGTCTGCCACTAAAAATTCTGTTGTTAAATTTAATACAACATTAAAAAAAGCCAAAAGTGGCGAACCAAAATCAATGTTTTTAGTTGCCAGAATGTTTGAACAGGGTAAAGGTACCAAAAAAAATACGACTAAAGCATCAAAGTGGTATCAATTATCAGCAAGTCAAAATTACCCTGCCGCGAACGCTCGATTAGGAAAATTATACCTGGAAGGTATAATCGTTAAAAAAAATATCAAAAAAGCATTTAGCCTGCTTAATCTCGCAGCAATCCAGGGTATCCCAGTTGCTCAGTTTAATTTAGCACTATTGCACGAATTAGGTATCGGAACTAAAAAAGATTTACAAGAAGCAATTAAGTGGTATGACTTTGCTGCAAAGGGTGGTTATTACACAGCTAAAAGTAAAAGTGATAAACTCAAATCACAACTTGGTATAAAAATTAAATCTGCCAGCGTCGTTGAAAATATACCAGTCAATGCAGTAACCGAACAGCCTGCCGTTTCAAATCGTCAGGAAATCAGTGAAATTCCTGAAGCACAAACTACTGAAAATGATCCTGATACCCCGAAAGAAACTAATAATACAGATAATGTCGAAATAAAATCTGTAGCTAATTCACAAACAGATATTACAGCTACAAATAGTAGTGAAGAACAGGCTTTATTGAGTAATACATTCGATCGTGAGGAGTCTCGGCCTAAAAATATTCCAATAACAGGGACTCAACTTGGTAAAAAAGAAAAATTAGCGTTAATAACAAATCAGCATATTAAACGAACCATAAAAACTTTACTTGCTGGTCGTTGGTTTGATAAAAATAGACCTGTAAATTTCTTACCCTCACCAAAAGCAAATTGTAATAATATTAATCAGTCTGAGATTAAATGCGTTTCAAGAGAATTACAACGCCATACCGATAAAGAAAATGTATTTTACAAAACATTAACTAAAATTAATAAATTCACAAGCAATGGAGATTTTTTAATTCAATATCAAAATACGGTTGTTCGTGTGGTGTCTGATAGAGTTGTAAATGAAGATGGAGTTTTATATCAGTCTAAAATTAAAGAGGGACTGCAACAAAAAATTCACACATTAAAATGCCAATACAAAAATATCAGTAATCTAGTTTGCATTAAAGACAATGCTAATATCTACAATTTCAAAAATCGAGCTATTGTAGAAAAAACAACTGACGCTACCAATTAGAATTAGTGGATAAATAAATTGGTTCTTTTTACTATGAATGTAATAACTTGTAATCATCAATAACATGTGACGCTAATCTTCGATTACTCTGCATTCTTCTATTTTCGGCAATTAAATTATTTTTATTATCGTGAAATGGAAATGATGGCGTTAACACAGACTGTCTTCGATCATGAGTTGATATTCGACGTATCCCGGGGGTAGTCAAAATATACAACCTTGTTAGTGCAACTAATCCAAAGAGTATGGATATAAATATTACAATTGGTAATCCCTGAAATATCTCGACAAATGAGTTCACATAATTCTCCCTTATTAGCTGTTGCTAAAATATCAAGCTGATATAATATGTCAAGGAAATAGACGTGATCTATGCAATATTAATTGAATAACAAGCAAATCAATACTGCTATTGATATCAATATGAAATCCAGTTTTTTTGATGCTCCTCAATCCGAACAGCAATTAATGCATAACTGTGCCACAATTGCCGGTTACTCATTAGCAGATCTTGCAAACTTATGTGACGTAAAATTTCCAACTGAACTAAAATTTGCAAAAGGATTAACAGGTCAACTGCTTGAAAAAATTCTGGGTGCAACCGCGGGTAATGCTGCCGAACCCGATTTTCAAGATCTTGCTATCGAATTAAAAACCATACCAGTCGATATTAATGGATTACCACGGGAAACTACCTATGTTTGTACTGTGCCATTAACAAATACACACGGTGATAACTGGAGTCAATCGTGGGTGCGCCGAAAATTAAGTCGTGTTTTATGGATCCCCATTGAAGCTGATAATCAAATTCCGTTGCAACATCGGCGAATAGGCAACGGCTTGTTATGGAGCCCGTCAACAGCACAAGAGCAAATTTTACAAAGTGATTGGGAAGAGCTAATGCAACTTATTGTAACCGGGCAGTTTGAAAATTTAACTGCAAGGATAGGTACATATTTACAAATCAGACCAAAAGCCGCAAACTCGAAAATATTAACTCAAGCCACTGATGAAACCGGAGCACCCAGTCTGACTACCCCACGTGGTTTTTATTTACGTACACAATTTACTACTACGATACTAAAACAAGGTTATGTTTAAACTTGATTTAATTTACACAACTACTCAGCGTAATTAGAAAAGAGAAAATAATGGAAAATAAAAATCCACCCGATAACGA
>CAYOHQ010000422.1:0-2605 GCA_964403805.1 uncultured Thioalkalispiraceae bacterium
TATATATTAGCTATACTAAAGTAATCAGGTTTTATGATTAATTACCACAAGAGAATTATTATGAGAAAAATTCAATTTAAAAGTCTAATTATGACTTTCTCAATAAACGTATTCTTTATTTTTTCTGTATCAGCCAGCGAACCGCCTCAGACTATTAAATTTGGAATTATGTTACCGGCATCAGATACTCGGATACATGAAAAATGGCAGCCTTTTATAAATTACTTATCTCATGAAACGGGTTATAAAGTTGAAATTATTGTGCCGCGTGGTCTTAATGCGGTTAAATCGATGCTGAAGTCGAAAGAGTTGGATTTTGTTTTTCTGAATTCTTATGCATATTACGTTATTAAAGAACAACTCAATCCTTTTGCACAAATGAATAATATTAGTAATACAATTTACAGTAAAGGGCGATATTTGGTTAGAACAGATGGTAATATAAAAAAAATTGAAGATCTTAAGGGTAAAAAAATAGCATTGGTTAGTAGAGTTGGTGCTGCTTCTTATCTCGCTCCTAGAGCACAGTTACGAAAACTTCATATTAATATTGATAATGATTTACAAATTACATTCACAAAGGATCTGAAAAAAGCAACATACATGTTATTACACGATAAGGTAGATGTTGCAGTAATGTGTAGTGTTAATTATAAAATATTAACTAAAAAACTTGATATGAGGGAGCTAACAATTTTAGACGAGACTGAAACAGTTGTAGAACCTGTAATATCGGCCAGAATTGGCATTGATCCAGAAGTATTAAAAAATGTATCAGACGTTATTTTATTTCCAAAAGATAAAACAAAATATCAGGAAATAATCGAGCCTCTTAAGGATTTCAAAGTATTGAGTTTCGTGCCCTATGATATTAATAATGAAATTATCACCGTTAAGCGAATGCAGGAAAGTGAATTTTAAATCCATCTTAAATGAGTTAAGTAGTAATAAAAATTCACTTTTTACTTATCTTATTTCCAGAATTTTATTGTTATTAATAGTATCTGTCGCTGTAATTGCAGTTATGTTAATCAGAGAAGATAATATTAGTTTGCAAAATCATATATTTTCTGAAGCTCAGGGCCAGGTAAAAATATTAGCACAGGGTAGCCGCGAGGCATTACTTACTGATAATTATGATTTATTAGAGGGTTGGCTAACATCTGCTTCAACATCGGATAATTTTGCATACGCATTTATCACCGATGTGAAGGGGGTTATTCTAGTTCATTCACGCCCGGAATATGTTAATAAATCAGTTGAACCAACTTCATCAACAACTGAAGACGGGAAATTAAAACAATATGAAGGTGTCGATGTAATTGAACTACGTCATCCAATTATAGTTGGTAACAAAAAAATTGGTGTGGCATATGTTTCTTTTTATCGCGATGTGATAGGGAATCATAATTATAGAAGTTTTCATTCTCTTTTTTGGCTAAGTGTCGTGTTAATTATGACGGTAGTATTCAGCTTTTACTATATCTGCCTGTTAATTCGATATGTGACAAAACCACTTAATCTTTTAACAAATACCATAAATAAAACATCAATAAAAAAATATTTAAACATTGATTCGAAATTACTCACTCGAGAGGATGAAATCGGATCTTTATCTCGTTCATTTAAAAATATAAATACCGAGTTAGTTAATGCCTTTCATGAACTTGAAAATAAAAATATTGAACTTGAAGGAAAGGTTACCAGGCGAACATTACAATTAAAAAATGCGCTATTAGATATGGAACAGGTAGCGTTAATAGATCAACTAACTGGAGCCTATAATAGACGGAAATTTAATGAAATTATAGAAAACGAAATTAACCGTAGTAAACGTAAACATGAATATCTGTCAATCCTGTTTCTCGATGTCGATCATTTTAAAAAAATAAATGATGCCTATGGCCATGCTGTTGGAGATAGGGTGTTAAAAAAACTTGTAGAGTTAATTAAGAAAAAAATACGCATCGTTGATCATGTTTTCCGTTGGGGTGGTGAGGAGTTTTTGGTGCTTTTACCTGATACTAAAATAGATGATGCAGTTAGTAGTGCAGAGAGAATACGAACAACAATAGCCAGTTATCAATTTGATACCGTAGTCAACGTTAGAGTTAGTATCGGTGCAACTGAACAAACCGAGCACGATACAATTAATGATTTACTCAATTATGCGGATTGTGCGCTATATCAAGCCAAAAGAAATGGCCGAAATAGAACTATTCAGTATTCAGCTGATTTTAAAAATAAGGCTAATAAGGTATAGGTTAACGATTAGCATTAATTAAATTATGGTAATTTTAATGATTAATCTGCTGATTTTACTATTAAATATTATTAAAGAAATCATTTGTTTTGACGAAAATTAATCATATTATTCAAAATAGTTAAGTTAATCTGTGAACTTGAAAATGGTTTCATCATCATTAAAAATCAAAAGCTTAGTTAGAATTGCATTTGGAATTGTGATTGTACTCGTCATTATTAATAATTACTTCAACTATAGAAATTTACGAACTCAAAGTTTCAATATTTCAGAGATAGTTGAAGTTGGAAACCCGAAAATATTTTTGGCATATGAAATGAGAGATAATATTCGGCAACGAGC
>CAYOHQ010000423.1:0-2562 GCA_964403805.1 uncultured Thioalkalispiraceae bacterium
CATTTTTTTATAAAATGGATCTACTACATTACCGAGGTCATCAGTAACTTCAAAATGTAAATGTGGAGCTGTCGAAAAACCTGAGCTTCCGACAACCGCCAACTTTTGACCCACAATTACACTTTCACCAATGGATACGATCACAGAGTTTTGTTTAATATGGCCATAATGTGACAGTAATCCATTAGAATGTTTTATGGTAACGAAATTCCATAGTCCACAGTTTGTTTGACATTTATTTCTATCAAAATTAGTATCATCAAAATTTTTAACTACTCCATCTGCTGCGGCTAAAATTGGGAAATCATTATCCATTGAGCGAAAGTTAGCGACATCTATATCAGTTCCGGTATGTTGGTTGTAAACTTTAGCGTTTACACCAGCATTACCTGTATAGTCTAAAGTTCCATCACTGGAATCAAGATCAACGTAATTATTGATAACCCAGTTTATTCCATCAATACCCTGCATGGGCCATTCAAATAAAAAAGGTTTATTTGTATTACCTTTGGTCTTGTTATTTTGGTTCACTTGATAGGGATCACCGCCACCACAATTGACTAAGACAAAAATGACCAACAATCCAATGAGATTTATAAAATAATATTTCATTTAAACATCCTTGATTTTAAATGATTATCGACTTAATTCCTGCAGATTGCAGGTTTATACGTCGGTAGAATTAATAACTAGAGTGTAATTAACCGAATCAAACTCGATTTTAAAGAAGTATATACTGTTAACAACTATTAATAAATTAATTAGTAACTGTTTAAATGTAAAACTACATTGCTCATTGAATTCTGACACATTACTAATTATGTCGATTAAATTCAATCGCATGTAGAAATAAACTGACTTGTTGATTAACCAATAATTTAAGCGGGATGTCTTTGTATTTTTCAGTAAAGTAAATGCATTTGGCATAGAGTAATTCGCGCATTATACCTTGAAACAGTAGACTCGCGGAATAGGGATTCGTTTGGTTAACAAAACCTTCTGATGCCAGTTCCACCATACTAACTTCAATATAATCACTAAAACTTTTCCAGCGCGATTCGAATAACAACTGAGTGGATTTTGCACCTTCGAGTACACTGTGCATTTCCATTTTTAAATAATCGGGATCACGCTCTATACTTTCAGCATACACTTGTGCCATTCGTAGCAATACACTACCGAAATCGTCCGGGCCGGATAATGCAGCTTCAATATAACTTTCTCTTTGTCCTGCTATTTCGTCTAAAACAGAAATATACAAATGTTCTTTAGACTCAAAATGTTGGTACAAAACGGCCGGGCTAACGCCCAGACGTTTTGAAATTTCATCAACCGATACACCGTGATAACCGCGATCTGCAAATAATATCTTTGCAACTGCAATGATTGAAGCGCGGCGTTCTGCTGGTTTTAATCGTTTTGTCATTAGTTGGTTTAGGCTGATTTTTTAATCATAAACATGAATTCACCATTTTGTTCCTGTGACTCCAATAGTTCATTTCCTGTTTGTTTGCAAAAGGAAGTGAAGTCATTTACTGCTCCCGGATCGGTTGCAACTATTTTAATGATTTGACCTTCCGTTAGGTCGTTTATGGACTTTTTAGCACGAAGAATAGGTAATGGGCAATTCAGGCCTCTGGCATCCAACTCAATATCAATATTTTGCATGTAGATTCTCCTTAGTTAAATTAGTGAACGTTTACTAATTTAGATCATAAAAAACGTTAAGTCAATATAAATTATTACTTATTTATATGGTTAATACTTGATTTATGAATTATTTTAAGGTTATCAAAAACTTATAAATTTTTATTGAGAGTAAAAAATATAGCGCTATTTTAAGGGAGCGGTCTTTAGTCGTTATATTCTGAGAATTTAAAGTGTTACAGAATTTGACTACCCAATTTGAACATCCTTAGCGGATGAATAACTATCAAAATATTTCGAAAATTTAATCACGTAGAAGTTCAGTACGAAAGCGTAGCTCAAACTACTCTGTATTGTGAGTAGAGCAAATTTGCAAAGCTTTATTTAGGCTTAGGTACTAAAGAAAATTAGCAAGAAGACGTTAATTTAGATGACTATTGTTAAATGAAGATTATTTTATAGGCCTAATTATGAAAATTTTATCGAAAATTATTACTTTAAGCATTTTCAGTTTTGTTGTATTTATACCCGTTAGTTTTGCAGGTGAAGAAGCGCCGGCTTCAATTACTGGCACAACCAAGGTTTCTGCAGAGCAAGTGATTGATTTATTGGGCAAAGAAGCGGCATTAGTGATTATTGATTCACGTAAAACCAGTGACCGAAATAAAGGATATATAGAAGGTTCTATTGGATTACAAGATACCGATACTGATGGCTCTGCATTAGCTAAATATCTTAAATCAAAATCGACACCAGTGTTATTTTATTGTAATGGCGTAAAGTGTGGTCGTAGTGTTAAAGCATCTAAAATTGCAGTAAAAGAAGGTTATAAACACATTTATTGGTTTCGAGGTGGATGGGATGAATGGGAAGCTAAAGGCTTACCAGTGATGAAGGACTAGGTTTAAAAATGAA
>CAYOHQ010000424.1:0-2559 GCA_964403805.1 uncultured Thioalkalispiraceae bacterium
TTAATGGTCCACTATTAAATTCAATGTGATTTTCAAATATATTCAGAATTACTTTATTATTAAAAAACATTAATATTACAAATCCAGTTACAATAAGAAAACACGCCATATAAATTAACACACCTACACCAAAATCTACATTTAGTAACAATAGTGCTACACCAATAGCCAGTATTTTATATCCAAATAGAGTTACTTGTTCTGTGTACTTAAAACTAAAAAGTGGGTTTGTATTCATGCCGCGCTCCAAAATAGAGTTACCATTTTGAATAGACATTAATATCCTGAAGATTTTATTGCTATTAATGATTTGTAAGATTTGTATTAGCCTTGTTTAATCACGACAATTCTTACATTTATATTCCAGTTTGTTAATATTTTCATCTTATACACTTTGTATAAATAATTGTAACTTAGAATAATATTGAAATTCTCAAAACGTAAAATAGAAAGAGTTTCTACAATCTGCTATTAAGTTAATACAAAATTAATCGTCAAAAGAAAAACCATACTGATTAATAAAGATATCAGTATGGGAAACTTAAATTCAACCGATAATTTTCATAATAAAATCCCCGCGGGAACGTCGGATATTTAATACTTTATACAAATTACTGATTAGCAAGTTTAAAATTGGTTAAGCAGATTGAATTTAATAAATATTCTTTATTTTCTACTTAACCTGAACTCGGGATAAGAAAATTAATGTTATTTATTAAACAGAATATAAAATATACAGGGTCATTCCGGCACGTTTTTAGCCGGAATCCACCACCTCAAGACCTGGATTCCGGCTAGTAAATACGTCTAGCATTTATTGCGTGCCGGAATGACGAGAATTTCTTATCCCGAGTTCAGGTTACTTAATTAGTTTTTCGATAAATAAATAACTGTGTCCACTCCGCCGTTAGCATTATTTTCAAAACGCAACTCACCGGATGTACCTGAAAACGATCTCATAAACTGCTCCATAAATTTTTCAGCATTTTTTCTATCGGTATGGATGATATCTGCCCGACATGTTTTTGAACGGCAATCAATCGTATTAATCATTGCTTGATTCAATTTTTCAGTTTCCAGTAGATTACGAATGTGCTGTTCCTGATTCGCACTCCAGGCTTCATCCACAGGTTCAATTTGAAAGTTATTCTCTAAATTATCGAAATAACACTGTTCCTGATTAATCTGTTTGTTAACTCTTGCTTCGGCTGTAGCTGTTGTTTCAACTGTATTTTCAGCACGATTAGTGGTAACAAGTGGGGTACCGTTATTACTGTTTCTATCAGTGATAATCGTATTTAATTTTTCAAGTATTGCCTGTTGCTGTAAGGCACTCTTCGTTACTTTAGTTTCTAACTCATTAATACGGTTTAAATATAATTGTAAGATTTTAGTATTATCTTGAATCGACAAATCGGTAGACACTGCAACAACATTGTCTACCGATTTATGGTCAAGGAAATTAGTGATGTAGAGAAACCAACTAGACAATAATGTTAGCACAATTGACCATATTGTTATTTTTTTAACGTTCATCACTATCTATCCTTTAAGTTTTTAAAATCTATCGTGTAATTGTGTATGAAAAAATACGCGTTACTTTTCCTGCATCAGGTTTTGGTAAATAACACCGCATGAAACCAGTCGGTGATGCATACGCTGAAGATGCTGCCGGGAATGATAATCCTCGAACGGTATTATTGGATGCTGGAAACTTTCCTACTTTTGAAACATAACTAGCAAAACCTCCAATAACTGATCGTAACTGCACAATGCATTCAACATCGTTTGCATCGCTACCATCAAGATAATAAACACCAATACTTTTGTAACCTTGTGATTGTCCGGCAATGTTTGAAGTCATATCCAATGAACAATTAACTGTGACATAACCTTTTCTCGCATTACTCGCAAGATAGGCTGAACCATCACCACCATGGTATAAACTAGTGCTACCAACACCAACATCTTCCTGACAATTAGTACCAGCATAGGATGTTGTCTCGGATGCATTTACTGATAGTGACGAAAGGGGAATAGCAATATCGCGGGTAAAAATACTCTTGTTGAATCCTTCATAATAAATCTCCTAATTTAAATGATAAATTAATAATTGATAAAGTATTGATTAACAAACAATTATTAACATTAATAAACCGGTTTGTAATTTATTATTCGTGGCTTATTAATTCAAGAATAGATTTGTAAGAATTGTAAGAATGGATTCGTGGAATTTAGTTATCACAAAACTCTAATTGCTTACCACAGCAAAATCTTCTACTAAACCAAGCATACTCAATACCGCAACATAATGACCAATCGAGACAGTTGATTCCCCCTGCTGAATTTTCCGCACAGTTAATCGGCTCAAACCAGTACGCTCAGCAATGAGCGACTGACTATAACCTCTTCGCTTACAGGCGAATTTACTATTTTCACCAAGGAGCGATAACTTAGCTAGGTCCGATCGCGAATGTCTGTATTGGTGATTGTGTCTAGTTAAACAAACTCTAATTATAAAGGGATGTATAATTGGAGGGTATAAATTTAATTATGTTC
>CAYOHQ010000425.1:0-2558 GCA_964403805.1 uncultured Thioalkalispiraceae bacterium
TGGGCGATTACAGAAAGATACCTTTTTTAAAAAAATATCAAAATCCCAATGGCATGAACTCGATGGTTTGGAAACCAGTGGTTTGTTGGCAGTTTACCAATTTTACGATGCTCAAACAGACGATGCGAAACTCACTCAGGCGGTTATCAACTCTGCTAAAAACCTGGGTGCTGATGTTATAGTTCCTGCTGAATTGCTGAGGGTTGAAGCTAGTAATACTGGATATAATATTACCTATATGGAAGAGCAAGCTGTTGTAGATTGTTTTACATCTGTCATTGTTAACGCGGCAGGGCCGTGGATAAATGATGTTTTGAAAATCATATCACCAGATGACAAAAAAATTAATATTGATCTGGTGCAAGGCGCTCATATTATCTTGAATAAGGAATTAAAAAAAGGTATTTATTATGCTGACTCACCTGCTGATGGCAGGGCTATCTTTTTTATTCCCTGGCGCGGAAAAACAATGGTGGGAACAACTGAAACATTGTTTACAGGTGATATTGAAAAAGTTGAAGCGCTTGATAAAGAGGTTGATTACTTATTGTGTAATTACAATCATTACTTTTCAAGAGAAAATCCAACAATTCGGGATGATGTAGAATCGAAATTTGCAGGATTGCGAGTACTAATGTCCAGTGAGGATGTCGCTTTTAAACGCAGTCGAGATACGTATTTAATTACGAATATGACTAAAAAACCAAATCTTATTACTATTACCGGTGGTAAATTAACAGCATATCGACATACAGCACAAAGAGTAATGAAACTATTTGAAGCTCGTTTACCACAAGCCCTAAAAACCGGTTCAACAGAATTTATCACATTAAAAATGCCTAAGCCATAAATTGCATTTTGTCGTATTCTCATTTATCTTTATTATAATATAAGTGAGAACTAATTCTCGTTATTAAACAGATATATATTAAATACATCTAATGGCTAGCATTAAATTTAATAACGTTATATTCTAGCTAAAATATCATATTAAATAGAAATATTAACTAATTTATAACAGCTAATTTACCATCTAGCTATATTACCTTGTCTGGGAGAGTACACATGTTTGATATGGATCAAATTAAAAAAAATGTTGTTAAATGGAGTAAACCCGAAACTGAGGAAAAAGAAGTGAATCAATCAATTTCAACTGCACAATCTACTGTTACACCAAGCCGTATTAAATCTACTACTGCTAATCCTGCCACAATAGGCTCTTCAATTTATTTTAAAGGCGAGTTATCAGGTGAAGAGGATTTTATCATTCAAGGAAAAGTTGATGGTGAAATTAAATTACAAAAAAATAATTTAACGATTGGTGTTGATGGCGTCATTAATGCCAATATCACTGCGAAAATAATTATTGTTGAAGGCCAATTAAATGGTGATTTATTCGGTAGTGAAAATGTTATTATTCGAAAAACGGGGAATGTCTTAGGTAATATTATCTCTCCTAGAGTCACTCTTGAAGATGGCGCAAAATTTAAAGGCAGTATCGAAATGGATCCTAAAGACAGTATTTCAAAAAATAATAACGATTTAAATAAAACTAATCATTAAAAGTTATGGAATATCTTGAACTAACAAGAATCAATGGTTGTGAAGAATCATTGGTTCTTGATAATTGTCGACCATTTAAAATTATAACTGAAAAATTGTCTGTCGATTCTAAAAAAGTCATTCTGGATTTGGGAAAGACAAATAATGATAATGTAAATTATTTTTCTGAGTTTTTTTGTAAAATATATATCGAAGATTTATTTGATGTAATTCTACAAAATGAAAAAATAGAGAAATCTAAAACAGATGATGATAATAAAATTCCTGAATATAATAAAATGTTTTATTGTGATAGTAACAAAGAAAAAGCAGATATTATTTTTTGCTGGGAGTTGCTAAATTACATACCGAAAAAGCATATTCGCTTATTTATTGAAACACTACTCAAATTTTCAAAAAAAGATACCCTATTTCATGCTTTCATTGCAACACAAGCAACCATGGCTGATACACCACTTGAATACTCTATATTAGACAGTCTAACAATGGAAAGAAATACAACAACAGCTAACCGGGTTAAAGCGCCACGCTATAATCAGTTACAGTTATATAAGTTTATGCCGGAATTTAAAGTGGTAAAATCAATATTGCATCGAAATGGCATGCAAGAATATTTATTTTGTGTAAAGTAATAATTTTTCAGAGTAGTAACACAGCGAGTAAGAATAGATTGCTACGAAATCCACCGGCTACGAAACTGGGATAGCCTAATCATTTTTTAAATGAATCTAATATTCCTTCGAAAGATTAGGATCCATGGCTTGCTCGGGAATTATTTCCAAAAATATTGCATGATTTGGCTATAGCTGCTTAGCTTGACATAGGAGCGTCAATGCTGTGATGGAACTTTTTTTTAGAAGTCTAAAACTGAAAGGCTTAATCGGTTGAGTTTTATGAATCATGAATCCGCTGTACAGATAGTTGAGCAATACATTCACTTTTATAATTATAAACGATTACATTCGACTCTGGGTTATTTAACACCTGCCCAGAAA
>CAYOHQ010000426.1:0-2551 GCA_964403805.1 uncultured Thioalkalispiraceae bacterium
TCAGCTTTACCTTTAAAACCAATTTCTATAGATTTACCACTCTTATAAGCTACTTCAAGCATTATTTTTTTTTCAATTTCTTTTGTCTCACTGGTTCCGTAAATTACATGATCTTTTGCAAAAACAGTTTCAATATAATCAAACCTGGAACTAAAACCCGGCTTCATTTTTTGTAGTAATGATAATGCATTATTTGCCCAACCATCAGCTTTTGCTTTAATACGTTCATTCTCATCATCAACAATAAAATCAAATCCATCTGCGATATCAAAGGAAACCTTAATATCACCTTCAGGTGTTTCCCATACATCACGTCTTTTCGCATTTAATTCTATCGTCCACGCATCTTCGTAATTATCAGCACCAAGTGGTATCTCAAAACTAAGATCTCGAACATGAAACCGTCGTGTATTATGTTCTTTGCCAAAAGCAGTTCCTGTTGGAATACCAGGTGTCCCAATCTTTAAACTTTTTAAAAATGCTAACCAATGTGGCCAAAAAGCTGTTTCAGTACTGTCATTTGCGATTGCTCGCTCTAAAAGTAAAACCACCATTCTTTTTTCTGAAACAGGTATAAAAAAGACTCGCTTGATCATGTCATCGCCATCAAACAAATCATCATTCAGTGAAAAATGGGTTACACCTCGAGTTTTATAGACAATTTGATAGGCTTCTACACCAGCCAATATGACCGTACCCTGTTGTTGGATGTAACTTTCAAACTTACTTTTTGATTTAAAATCATTTAGCCAACCATGCGCACTTTCAATTAATTTTGGTGATGTCTGGAGTATATCGGGATACAGTAATATAAATGTTGAACGTTCAAACTCGTGATCAATATTAAATGATATTGGATGAAAACGATATGTTTCCCAAATCGAGTTAGTTGGAAAACCTGGTTCAGGAAGAAACAAATCATCCATTGCAGTATAACGCTCTGGGCTAAATTTTTGGGGTGCTGATTCTGTTTTCATATTACATCCTTGCAGTAATATTAAAATTACTATATTAAATACTATTTTAAACAACATTAGAATTAGTTAATTTGTTATTAGCTGATTTAGTCAACACACCGTCAACGATTACTTTAATTTTTTCAATCGTAATATCAATAGCATGTTGATTGTCTGGTATTTTAGAATGCACAGTGTTCCCTTTGTCAATAACACCACCTGCTGGACTAGCACCTTCTCGAATTAATATTTCTTCACTCGTTAAGGGTACTGTTCCATCACCCTCTTTACTTTTTACCATGGAACTGTGTAAATTAAAATTTGAATTGATTCCTTGCATTAAATCCAAAGTAATTTCATTGACTGTATCAACACCTTTTGAACGACCAACATAGGTAACATCATGATATTGTAATTTTAGTGTACTATGGAATTTTTTTGCCTTATCAATGTTGGTATTAACCTTCTCGAAAATAGTACCAACTTTTTCACTGTTTCTTAAATCGCCAGTCGGTTTATCTCGAAGTCGATAGCTATCTTCCCTGTAAGTTGGGATATTATCAAATAGTTTATGATTTTTGTCGTGAAGATAGTCGGCTGGTTTTACTTTAGATAACCATTCAACCCGTATTTTGCCAGTGTCTTTATCACTAAATTTAACACGCATGAATTCTTCTTTGGTATAGGGTTTGAGTACACCATCTTTACTAAATCGTTTTGCACCCAATAATCCGATAGCATCACTTTTATAAACATCCTTATAAATATCGGTAATTGGTTTGTTTATAAATTGATGATTTAACTTTAACCACTTGAATTTTTCATTTGAAACATCAGACACATGCTCATTGGTGGGTAATAATTGTAATGGTCCAATCATGGGGGCAGTCATGCTTGCAAAATGATAAGACGTAGTACCTAATATTTCCATAAAGACATTATCTAAAATACCCGTATGCGATTTTTCATCTTTTGAGCCAAATAAAAATCGGCGATATAAAATCGGTGCTCCAGTGGTTGGTTGATTCAAATGAATAATACTATGGATGTTATTTTTTGCACTAACCTCCTCACTGGCATATCGCGACACAATACTACCCATACTGTGAGTCACAATTATCGCTTTGGGTGTGGGTTGTAATGTGTAGTGTGTGTCTAATTTACCGTATTCAGGAAAATCAGATATGCTAATGACTTTACGTATATATTTCGCAAAATCCGCTCCTGAATTGGTAATATCATCTCGCCAATTATAACCAAAACCAAATACAGGAAAATGACAGTCTGGGTGATCTTCTGTTGATATTGCTGTCATAATATTTTTATATTCATCTAATATCTGAAACCAACCACGATCTTTACGGCGCTGATATTCAGCTTCTCGTAATTTTAATAGTTTAATGGGATCATTACCATGCAGATTAAAGCGATCAATCATATGTCGCTTTAAGAGTTGTTTATATAATTTATTTTGCAAAAAATCAGACTTGATACTCTTTTCAGTCTCTATATCATGCCCGGTCATAACTCTGCCATCACTGTGCATTCGTGAGATTTTTTTCATAATTTCTTTATCACTCCAATCAGCTGCACCT
>CAYOHQ010000427.1:0-2549 GCA_964403805.1 uncultured Thioalkalispiraceae bacterium
TTGTGGTTAGTAGTTGATGATAGCACTACTTGTTGTGATTCAATAGCTGTACATTCCGTCGAAACTTCTGCTATACTATTCTTAAATGTATTTTTATCATAGTCAGTATTCATACCACCATTGCCATTAATCCCGAGTGACCAAGCCGATTTAGCATTAATTGGAAATGTCATTCCGAAGAAAGGTATTGCAAAATAATCACTGCCACTTTCTTGAGTTTGATTTAAGTTAGCGCCATTCCCTGATAATGTATACGATCGCGGACTAGGACTAAATATCCCAAGCGCAACATCCAATCGATCACCCACTCCTATGACAGCAGCCGGGTTATTTGCAATTGAACCTATCTCAACAGCAAGTGCAACACCAGCTCCCCCCATCCCTTTGGCTTTAACACCGTTACCCTCAGCATTCATCCCATTAGTAGCAAACGCTGCCGTAGGTAAAACCAAACTTGATACGACCGCAGTCGCTAAAAATGTTTTATTAAAAAATTTCATTAATGTCTCCTCCCCATTTAATTGGAGTGTAGTAATTTATATTTATAATTATCGTTTGTAGTTATGACAAATAATGACATGGTACAGGGCAATCATTCATGACTTGTGTGTCCACGTCAAGCGTTTATATTTTTACAACTATTAAACTAGTTGTAGCGCATTTTTTTCTTTTCCACAAATTTTTTATTTAAACTTAGAACAGAGGTCTCAACTTTGTTTAATTAATTTTATCTGTAACTATTTTGTAAGAATGTAATGCTGTTTAAAAATTTAAAAACTGTATATAAACGGTTTATTCGATTAATAGATTAATTACTAATCAAAATGAGTGAACATTTTGTAGTTTGAATATTTAGTTAAAAATAAAATTTTAGCAGGTTTAAGCAAGTTAAATTGAAGCTCGCTAGTTTGGAGAAATTACTATAATGCTGTATTTAAGGTTTTCGGTTATTACTTTTTTATTAATATACTATTTATAAGTATATATCGTATTTTTTTATAATAATGCTTATTTTTAATAAGTTTTGAATGTATCTTATGGCTTTATCAATGATGTTTATATTATAAAATAGTGTAATGCTAAATTATTGAATTTAAATAAAAAATTTTAACTAAACTTATTAAATAGTAGATAAATATCAATTAGATAATCGCACTATTTAAGGTGTTTTTTTATAAATATTACTTGACAGTCGGTAGCATAAATGTGGATGATATTGCTACTTGCTATGTTTAGTGTGGTTTAAAAGATACATCAGTAACATTTTTACCACAGCCATAGTTGAAAATTGCATACAGTTGGTGCATAGTGGATATCACCTTATTCCCTGTGTTTTATTGCGATTATAAAAATATAAAAAGTTGGAAGACATCTTATGAATAATGCTCGAAATTGTTTTATGTATAATTTTAATTTCAGAATGGCTATTAAAATCGTTATTCTCAATTTTATTATTTTGTTACCAATTTCGGTTTCTGCCTCGGAGTTACTAAAACCTTTTTTCCTCGCAAAAACTACCGCGGGTGTTTTACAAGAACAAGCGGCAACAACTAAGAATCTACTAACCAAAGCGGGTTTTGATGTTGTGGGTGAATACAGCCCTTATCCCTCTGTTATGATTTTAATTATTACCAATGGTGAATTAAAAGCGGCTGCTAAAAAAACGCCTTATGGAATTTTTGGTGTGATTCAACGAGTCACACTGACTCAAGTTAACAAGAACGTTCAAATCAGTTATTCAAACCCGACGTATTTTTCTCATGCCTATCGTATGGCTTCTGATTTAGCCGGTGTCTCAGCCTTATTACAAAAAACATTGGGCATGAAACAAGCGTTTGGCCCAGAAAAAGGTGTTTTAACTGAAGACTTACGGGACTATCAATACAAGTGGTTAATGCCGTATTTTTATGATCGATTGCGGTTAGCTGAATATCCAGATTACAAACACGCCATTGCCGGTGTTGAAAAAGCACTTTCTGAAGGTAAAGGTCAAACAGCCAAAATAGCACGTGTCGATCTCGACGATAATAAAACCACGTTGTTTGCTGTGCAATTAAAGGGTAGTGGCGATTTGACTGAATGCAGTGGCGATAACTACATCATGCAGCGTATCGATTTTAAAGAGATTCATTCAAGCCCACATCTGCCGTATGAAATGGTAGTAGTTGGTAATAAAGTCTATGCCTTGCCTGCAGAGTTTCGAATTGCAATTAGTTTTCCGGATTTATCGATGATGGGTAGTAATAGTTTTGCATCCATTATGTGTGCTCCGACAGCAATCGAAACAGCATTAACATTGGCTGCGGGTGGAGAATTATCTGAAGATTAATTATTTAAAAATTAATTTTTGGAAAATGAATTTTTCTTAAAGTGATAACAAGTGATATTGCTTTAAGAATTACCGAATCCAGATAGGATGGCTAAATTTTTAGTCAGAATTAATGGGTATATTGAGATGTATCTCGACGCCTCGAGATACTGAACAATATTAATGCGGGCGGGTAATACCGTATTTAAAACCTCATGTTTTGCGACTGGTACTTTAGCCC
>CAYOHQ010000428.1:0-2532 GCA_964403805.1 uncultured Thioalkalispiraceae bacterium
TCTTTTAGGGTGACATTTTCAGTTTTTAATTGACAGCGTTGTAATAACGAGGTGACTGTTTCGTATAAGCGTACTGTGCCACTTTCAATAATGTATTCAAGCTCGGATTTTCCGGGTATGGTTGGACAATCCGCTGAATGATCATAAAATGTGATGACGGATTTTTCGGAACTCGTGATATAACGGTAAAAAATACCGTGTTCGGCCAGGATGCGGTGAATAAATTCCAAATCCGTTTCACGGTATTGTACTTGGTATTCTTGTTTGGGGTATTGGAAGCGCGTTTTAAATTTAAAATCGGCAGCCGGGATGTTGGCGGCGAGTAATACTTCGTTGACTATTTCTTTAATGTCTTTATTGAGAAAAATGCGGTTATTACTAAAATGATTTAAAATCGTTAACGGGGATTTTAAGAGCAGGGTGGTTTCAAAGCCACCAAGTAAGGAACGCACGAATTCCATTGTGGCAATGATGCCATGTACCCTAATGTCATCATCACCGCGTTTGGTGATTAGAGTGGCTTTTTTACCAATGACTTGTTCTGGCTGGATGATTTCTTTACTGAAAACGACGATGTGGTATTTAAAGTCGGTGGAGAGGGTTTGGTTTTCGCTGTCGTAACTCAGGACGGCGACTGCATCCTCAGGCAATCCTTTAATTTTAAAAAAAATTTGACTCTTGCTGGGGTCAGCAGTTAATGAATCTTTAATCGAAGTGGCCATGTCCCGTCCCTAGAACCATTTTAATTATTATAAAATATAACAGAATTGTATTTCCCTATTGTTACTCATAAAAAATAATCACGAATAAATAATTATTCAAAATAAACTACCCTGTTAATCAGACTTTACAAAGAATATTTTATCCAATTAGGTGAGGATTGGTGTTATGGCTAAAGTGGTAAACATAAAAACAAAGTCATCCACCATTGGAATACCGACACTATCCGTTACTCCATTAACACCACCCTTAATAGTCACTCGGTATTGAGTACCGGATAGTAATGCAGGGGAACTAATGGGTGTAAATATAATTGTATTTTTTGAATCATTAATCCCAAATGAAAAAGGGAAAGGCGACACGATGAGGTATTGCCCATTTTCAAACCGTTCCAACATAATATTGGATTGTAATAAAAGTGAATTCATCGTTTCATTAAATGCAATTCCAATATTTGTCGCGATATCAACCGCAGTTTGATTTTTGGCTGGATTAACTGTGACGACTTCTGGAGGCGTAGTATCAGCAGGCTTGTTATCATTGAGTCTGGTTTCAAAGGATATAGTTTCATCAGCATCAAGCTTGTTACCGTTGTAATCTAGTATTCCTTGATCGCCTGATGTGACAACAATATTATAGTGCTGTTGCGTCAATAGTGCAGGTATTTGACTCGCTGTATAATTTACCGCGTGTTTAATTGGATCATAATAATAATCATAGGGTGAAGGTGTCACTTCTTCTGGTGTAGTGCCTACTACCTTATATAGCTTTATATTATTTTGTAGCGTTGCGGCATTCATGGCTTTATTAAATGCGACATTAATATCAGTAGATGTATCGATACCAACACTGGTATTTCCCGGACTAATCGTAATTGTTGGCATTGCGCTATCACTGGCACTTTGTGGTTTACCACAATCCATTACAATATCGGAACTGACAAAATCAATATAATCGACTGTCGCAAATTCCCACCGACATTGATTGGGCATAATATTATTCGACTCGTCTTTAACGTTTTGAATCGTTATTTGATATTTTGTATTGAGTGTTAATTTATTATTTAAATTAACGCTAAGTATATTATCCGTTTCGTTAAAGAAAAAATCCGTTGAATTCAGGGTTATCGGTGTATTGTTTAAAGTATTTCCAGAATAGCTTTTAATTATAAAATTATCGGCACGATAGTGGGATACTACTTCATTAAATTGAATATCCAAAAATGTCACGGTACCGACATTTTTTTGTCCAGGAGTAGGACTGGTTGCAAGGATATAAGGTGGTTTAGTATCCGGCGCAGCCGTTGAAGGCAAACTATTATTTCCGCCACCACATGAAACTAAAAAAATACCCGCAAAAGAAAAACTGAAAACGACTAACCCTCGTAACAATCCATTCATGTTACATGCTCCACGTTATAATTTTTATAGACCTATTTTAAATTACTATAACATTGAGTTCCTTAAAATATCATTAATTTAAAGAATTATGGTTAAGTAATAATGAATTATTTTTTAAAATTTTAATCTACTTTTTTGATATGAGTATTTTTTAACCAGCGAACGACAGCCAAATTTGTTACAACTTTTTTAAACCTTTTCACTGACGCTAATTGTGTTTATGTTAACTTCTTGATACACTAATTAGATATTGCTAATATACTAAAGTTAGTGTTATAGGACTTAAGAATAATAAAAGGGAGATGCATTAATGAGTGTAGGAACTTCCAAGGACGAACTTCGCATAAAGGATATGCCGTGATGTGGTCTAATGAATCTGGACACCGAAATGGGATAAACTAACCCAAGAAAA
>CAYOHQ010000429.1:0-2529 GCA_964403805.1 uncultured Thioalkalispiraceae bacterium
GTTTCAAATCAAGTTTACACCACCGGACATGAAACCGGTACAGCCTGCTAAAGACGCGCTATTCGCCATCCATGGCCGCTCGACTGCTTCATCCATGAAGCAGACGGTCTTTATCAGGCTGTACCGATTCCATATCCTTACTTTTGTTCTCGTTGTAAAGTTAACGGGTTAGTGGTGAATAATTTAAACAATAACGAATATGATTACATTCTGGCAATTGATCAGGGTGGTCATGCCAGTCGTGCTACTGTGTATGATTTAAGTGGTAATGTTAAGACCAGTGCAATTTGTAGTATCTTAACTCAGCATTGTAATATTGATGGGGTTGAACACATACAACATGATATTAAAGAATTGTATCAGTCTATCCAATCCGTTATCGCAGAATGTGCTAAATATTTAGGGGATACTAAAAATTTAAAAATAAAAGCCGGGTTTGCTACCCAGCGGTCAACCATTGTTTGCTGGAATTATAAAACGGGTAAAGTACTGTCGGATGCTATTAGTTGGCAAGATACCCGAGCGGCTGAGTATGTTAAAAATAGCGCTAATAAAAATGATTTGATTAAATCGAAAACGGGCTTGTTTTTATCGGCTCATTATGGCGCGAGTAAGATTAACTGGTGTTTGGGTAATCTTGAGGCTGTGCAAACGGCATTAAAAAAAAATGAATTGTGTATTGGGCCATTATCGAGTTATTTACTGTATTCCTGTGTTGACGGAGGAAAACGGCTGGTAGACCCTGCGAATGCTGCACGAACATTGTTGTTGAATAGCAATACATTGAACTGGGATGATGAATTACTGGAATTGTTTGCTATTCCAAAAGCTATCTTGCCTGACTGTGTATCTTCAAAATTTGATTACGGGCAATTACTTCATTGGGATGGTCAGTGTGATGTTCAGCTTTGTACGGGCGATCAATCTGCGGCGGTATTTTCACAAGGTATTCCTGAAGATAATGAGTTTACTGTTAATATTGGTAGTGGTGCATTTGTTTTAAATATAAATAAAAAAAGTGATGCTCCTGCTCGGATTTTATCGGGTAACATCTATACTGATAAGAATACCAATATAAAGGCTTGGGAAGGAACAGTAAACGGGGCGGGTACGGCTTTGGATTGGTTTCAACGGCAGTATCCTGATCTAGACATTTATCAGCAACTACCGGTTTGGTTAGCCGATTATGATGGCAGTATACCTTTATTTATTAATGGAATATCCGGGGTAGGTTCACCGTATTGGATTGTATCTCTAAAATCTCGATTTATTGGTGATGGACCAGTCGCGGCACAAGCCATTGCTGTTATCGACAGTATTATTTTTTTAATTACAGTTAATATAAATTTAATGAAAACTAATCCCGTGAATACTATTAAAATTACAGGTGGTTTGTCTGTTGTTGATGCTCTTTGTCAAAAATTATCAGATTTAACTGAAATTGAAGTTAACAGGCTTGAAAATAAAGAAGCGACTTTGTCAGGAGTATTTTTTTTACTGACAGGAACTACCACAAAGCAAAATTTGACAACAGAAACATTCAAACCACAATTAAATCCATTGTTGCTTGATCGATTTACACATTGGACAAAAGTGATGGAAAATGAATAAGACTATACCGAAAATTGTTGCACATCGTGGTTATGCTAAAAAATATCCTGAAAATACTGAATTATCAATTTCTGCTGCATTTGAGCTAGGTGCGTGTTTTGTTGAAATCGATATTCAATGTTTAAACGATGGGACTGTCGTTATTTATCATGATGAGAATATGCTTCGAGTTTCTGATGTTGATAAAAATATCATGAGTTTATCTAAAGAGGAATGTATGCAATATGCTGCATCTGAGGCAGATCGTTTTGGTGATAAATTTAGTAATAATAAAATTTCGCTGTTAGCTGATATGGTACCGGTGCTACAAAAATATAAAAATGGAAAGTTGCTGGTTGAATTAAAAGATGAATCCTTATCACAGTTTGGAATATCGACAGTTGTTGATAATGTTTATAAAGATTTAGAATTGGTTTGGGATCAAATTATTATAATTTCATACAATATGGCATCACTGGAGTATTCGCGAGAACAATATAATTGTGCTGTTGCCTGGGTACTGACTAACTGGGATGAAGACAGTCATAAGCTAGCAGACAAGTTTAAACCGGAAATGATTATAACAAATTATACGAAAATCGATTTTGATGATGGTGGCTTATGGCAAGGCCCTTGGCAATGGGTTGCATATGAAGTGACTGATGCTGATCATGCTTTTGTTCTAAATGAAAAAGGTGTGGATCATATTGAGAGTATGGATATTGGTGGCTTATTACAGGACAAAAGATTAAAAATGGCTGCCTGTGAGCACTAAAGTATACGATGTGACTGTCATTGGTGGCGGTATACACGGTGCAGGCGTGGCGCAAGCTGCAGCTGCGAAAGGTTATAAAGTTTTACTATTAGAAAAAAATAAAATAGCGGCAGGCACTTCAAGCCGTTCGAGTAAATTGATCCATGGTGGTTTGCGTTATCTTG
>CAYOHQ010000430.1:0-2522 GCA_964403805.1 uncultured Thioalkalispiraceae bacterium
ATATGTTCAGGGATTACTTGTAATCCACTAACTGCAATAGCCATCCAAATATGTCCCCAGCCATTTACATGAAACATTGGAAGAGTCCACAAATAGTTATTTTTTTTACTGAAGTTAAGCATCATAACTTGACCAATTGCATGAAGATATGCAGCTCTATGACTATAAACTACACCTTTCGCTCTACCAGTTGTCCCCGAAGTGTAATTTATAGCAATCGGATCAAATTCTGATCGAACAATAGCATCTAAGGGCTCAGAGCTAAAAAAATCATTTACACAACTTTCATAATCAACACAAAAATTTTTATAATTTTTATCATCAAATTTTTTATTGTTTTTATTATATATAATAAGGTTAAAATTTTTAATTAAATCAATCGACCCTTCAGTAAATTTTTCGTTTAATATATCTGCATCGGTAACAAGGATTGAGGGTTTACAATCATTAATTAAAGTTACTAAATCTGACTTTGATAACCATGGGTTTAACATTACAATAAGAGCACCTGTGCTAGGTATAGAAAAATGCATTTCAATAATTTGTTGACTATTTTTCATTAATACAGCAACACGATCACCATATTGAACACCGTAGTTCCTTAAAGCTTTTGATAAGCAACGAGTACGATATAGTAATTTGGAAAAACTCACATTTCCATTTTTAGATACAACAGCATTCTGATCTGGGAATGCTTTACCAGTACGTTCAAGAAAGGTTAATGGAGTCAGCGGAACTACTGAATGTGAAAAATTCAAAATTTATTACTCCGTTGAAAGAATTGCATTATTATTCATGCTACTTGTTAAATAATTTGTAGAATTATTTTTTCTTTTATTAAGAATTCCTTTAAGAATACCATCATACACACTAGCTCGAGAATCGAGCATTCGCATAGCACCTGAAAATACTTTTTGAAATTGACTTCGTGTATTCAAAAATGGTAAGCCAGAAGCAAACCATCCTTCACCGTGATCTTCATCTAATTCACAATGGACAATAAAAAACTCTAACAATTTTTCATCTACACAGCGACGACGTAAATGGCTCAAAATTCGACGTTGTTGCTGAGGAATTGATAGTTCAAGTGCACCCATGCCACCAAGCCCATACTCTAGCCCATCAGCAAACCAGCATAAATTAATTTTAGTATTTAATAGATGACAAGATTCAGCGTTAATATCTTCACTATTAGCACCGCCAAAAAATTTCATTAGTGGCTCAAATAAATTTGGATGCGCCTTAGAAAAATCTCCCTGACCAAACTCATCATGTAAATTATGATATAGCTCTTCTCTCATTTCAAAAGGAACAAATAGACTATAAGCAGCAACATGTAAATGGAAATGTTGCATATTCAATCTATAATTTGTAAGAAAATACCGAATTTCATCATCTGATAAATCATCATTATCAAAATATTCAAATAAAGGATTATTATTGACACGATGTTTATTTACACGTTTACGTAAATATGACATAAAATCACTAATATTATTAATATAGTTAGGGATTTCCTCTTTTATTAAATTTCTAACTTCGGCACGCTCAATTGCATTACGTACTCTCCAATTCTTCTCTGAATGCAAAGAACCCTACCGCAAAACCGTCTTTCATTAATTTAGTATTTAATCTAAATAAATAAAACTGCAACTCACTCCATAATTTTTCTCCTTTATTATTAAAAGCTTTTTCTGCTAAATCCTCAATCAAATCATCATCCAATACTGATAAAGTTAATAATTTCTCAATTTCACTATCTTTAAGCTCGTTTACTAAACTTAACCTTCGATACACCATTACGATCTCCCTGTACTAAAAATTTTAATAACTAAATCTTATTATGTACTATATATATTAAATTAATTTTAAAAATATGTATCGATATGTATCTTTTAAAATTTTGAATTAATTACGTGTAATAATATATTTTTAAAAGCATTTAATACCAATACGTTGGATAACTACGTTCCTTCGATAAATTATTATAAAACAGTGCAATACCCACCAATAAAATCGCACCTAACAATGTTGGCATAAATAAAAATTCCCAATTAGCAGAAACCAAGAATACGATTAATGGATTTGAACCTGCTGGTGGATGAGGGACACGAAATAATTGCATGCATGTTAACGCTGTCGCCAACGCAAGTGCCATACTCCACCATTCAGGGCCTACAAATTTAAGAAATATAAGACCAACTAATGTCGAAACAAAATGCCCACCAATGACATTACGTGGCTGTGCGAATGGGCTATCGGGAACAATAAACACTATAAAACACGAAGCACCAAACGACCCCAAAACTAACGGTTGTTTGGTAAAATCAGCTAAAAAACTAATAATCAATATTGCAATAAATCCACCAAGCCATACAAATCCAAGCTGTGACCAATCCGGACGAGCTGGTTGTGATTTAAATTGTGACTTAAATTTTTTAAAATATGACATTGTATTTGACTCCTTGATATATTATATCATCTGAATTATATTCTTATTTATTGATTTAAATGACTTAGAC
>CAYOHQ010000431.1:0-2503 GCA_964403805.1 uncultured Thioalkalispiraceae bacterium
CGAGTAACCAACTATCGGAATCGGTGTACATCCCTGCTATACCGCTAGTTGCATTCGGAACTTCAGGATCTTTTGCGGTCTGTGGATGAAGATATAAAATAGCAGCTTGTAACCCAGAACCGATTGTTGGATTTGACACTGGAATGGGAACAGGTAACCAGGTGCCCTTTAATTTTGTTTTTTTGGATTTTATTGCATGTGCTTTTTCTGTTTCTGTAACAACATCATATTCAACAGCAGCATAGAGTGGTAAAAACACTAATGATATATTCAGCCCAAGTAAAACTGAGATTAAAACCCGAAAAATATTAAAATAATTATTTCTCAACTTTCTCGCAAACATTTTGAATATAAGATATAACATATTTATCCGCACAGGCCGTACACCCGGTTGCGTAGGTTTCTTTTTTAGTATTTTTCAATGTAGCACATACCGGTTTATATTCGTTAGTACAAATCTGCGGACGTGGTTCTGTACACTTGACAATACTGATTTCTTTAGGTGACTCACTATCTGTGTTTTGGGCTACGGTTGTTTCACAAGCTACTGTTATTAATAGCAACGATGGTAAAATTATAATAGAAAAAATGTGTTTAATATTAATCATGATATTGTATTAACGAGTGAACCGGCATCGTATTCCATTGAAAACTGTTTAGGGCTTTAATGTCAACTACGCACGCCATGCCTGCCACTTGATAACCCACTTTTTCGCAGAGTTCTGCCGCTGCACCCATTGAGCCTCCTGTTGCAATTAAATCATCGAGTAATAACACTCTTGAGCCGTCGCCTTCTTGCATTTCAAGGCTGTCATTGCCGTATTCCAATCCATATTCTACTGACGAATGTACGTTGGGTAATTTACCGGCTTTACGAACTTTAAGAAATCCTTTTTGGTGTTTGTAAGCCAGAGCAGAAGCGAATATAAATCCACGTGAGTCTATTCCGGCAATTAAATCAAAATCTTGCCATTGTTGCTTGGTAAAAAGTTCACTTAGAGCGTCAATTGTTTCAGTAAAATGGTGTTTCAATAATGGCGAAATATCACGGAATAATATGCCCTGTTGTGGGAAATCTGGAACGGCTTCAACATGCTCGGCCAGAGCGAAATTATTTTGCATGTTATGTTACCTTTAAGATCTTAAAGAATGGTAATTGTAAATGATTAGTCTCAAATCTGGAAATACTAATTATATTATATTAATAGCATTAATAACAGATACTTAAAATTGCATTTACTGTTTTGTTTGTATTTTTTTTGAAAGAAACTCCAATGCCCGGTTATAGCGAATAACATCCGGTGCGTCCCAACCTGGAATATCGCTCATTAAAAAGCCCAAACTGGCATCCCGATGTAATGCACCGTGTGTCCATTTTAATGGACCAACCGTTGGAATTGCGATGTATTCAGTTAATAGTGAGCCGAACATATAACCAGGCGCTATTGAACAAGCCACAGATGCAGGATTGGTAACCAGATTAAAGCCATTGGCGATACGATAAAGTGCATCTGGATAGAAATCATTTTTACTCACATCAAACCATTGTTGATCACTAAACCAGCCCTGCTGTTGTTCTGCACTTTGTGCCGTTGATAGTAATTTTTGCTGTAATTTTTTATAATTAAGCGGATCGGCTGTTTTAATTTCATATTGCCAGAACGACTTTTTTTGCTGTTGTTTATGATGAATTACGGCATAACCTTTTCTGTTAATTACATACCAACTACTCTTATTTTTTGTAACACATAAATCAACCCCGTTTACACTACTGACCAGATGCGCAACAATTTGTTTAACATCTTCTTTTGTGTAAAGTACAAAACTGGTTAATAAACCGAATGATATTAAAGCAACGTCTTTATCCGTTTTAATTTCATCGCGAACTAAGTAACCTGCATCTTCGAGCGTCTTTTCGATATCGGTTATGACATTAACAAGTGGACTACCTCCTGCCATACCGTGATCTGAAACAAGCACAGTATAAAATGGCATTTGCGGATGCTGCTTCTTGAAATTTTTAAGCTTTTTATCAAGCTCGGTTAAAAAGTGAATTAATACATCAGGACCTTTGGTATGGCCGATGCCATCTGTTGAGACTACGTACATTGAAAAATATGCTTGTTCAGATTTAGAAAAGGCATCTAAACCATCATCTATTTCTGTTAAGCTGTAGTGCTCTGGCCAACCATAGGCAAAAGCAGTTTTCACTACTCCGTCGAGTCGCCAATTGAAATAGTGCTGCCAGTCTGTTGGTTCATCAACAAGTGATACTCCACCGACCACTTGCTGTTTGTTTATATCAAAATATTGGCCTTCATAACCGGGTGGTTTGGCGACATTAAAAGGTTCAAGTAAACCCGACCAGGCCACGTGTGAATTTGATGGGAATGAATTAACAACTGCAGTCGGTCCTTTAAAGTTTGAAAATATTTTGTTATTTGAATTTTTATTAATTAGTTTATTGATAATAGAAAATGGTACAGCGTCAATTCCAATTAAT